>DASZUP010000746.1:0-7734 GCA_035547635.1 Pirellulales bacterium | reverse complement strand
CTTCCTGCCCGCGTTTCATGGGCTGATCACGTTTTGCGCCGTCCGGCACGACCTCGTCTTGCGCTCGGGGCTGACGCTCGTACTGCGGCCGAGGCAGAAAACCGCGGCCGTGCGATTTGCCGCGTGGACTTTTTCGCAGGCCGCGGACGCGTTGACCCATCGCTTTGTGAACAGGCAACTGACGACGTTCACTCACGACATGTATCATCCGTATCTGCAGAACACGCCCGTGCCGGGCGATGCGAAACAGCACATCAACCGCTGGGGGTTTCGCGGCGACGACCTCGAAAAGGAGAAGCCGGACGACGTATTTCGCATTTTCGTGTTCGGGGGCTCGACGGTCTATTGCGGCACGGTGCCCTTTGAAAAAACGCACTGCCGTTTGCTGGAAAAGCGGCTTGGCAAGGCCTATCCGCAGTATCGCATCGAAGTTCAGAATCTGGGGGCCGACTGGCATTGCACCGAGCACGATACCATTAAGGTCCTGTTCTTCGCCCAGGACTTCTCCCCGGATCTCTTGATCTCGTTTCATGCCATCAACGATCTGGTGCGAAGCTTTACCTCCGACTTGTTCACCGAGACCCACTACTGGTCCGATTATCGGCATTACTACGGCGCGGCTGCCGTCCTGGCCACGCAAGGCCGCAAGCTGCCGTTGTTTTCCGCCGGTTTCGCCGGGTATTGGTATTCCGATTGGCGATTCGATCGGTTGCGCGTCAACGGTCCCGAGGGGGACGGCGTCAACGGCATGCGGGGTTATTTCGTGCTCAAGGCTTATCCGGTGCATGTTACGCAATGGAAGAGCCTGCCGGCGTTCCGACGCAACGTGGGCGACTTCGTCGCCATTGCGCGTGCGAAAGGCATGCAGGTCTTGCTGGCGACGCAGCCGTCGCTCTATCGTGAAGATCTGACGACCGAAGAGCAGCAGTTGCTCGCCTTTCCGCTCACGCACCACTTCCGGGGCGAACGGGCGTCGCTGAAGTCGATGATTGAGGGCATGCAGCAATTCAACGACGCCACGCGGCGCTTGGCGATCGAGGATAAGGTGGAACTGGTCGACTTGGAACAACGGATGCCCAAGTCGACGCAGTATATCTACGACGATGTTCACTACACCGTCGCGGGCAACCAACTGATCGCCGACGCCTTCGCCGAGAAGATCATCGAATCAGGAGTCATCGACCGCGTCATGGAGCAGCGTCGCAAGGCGACCGATACCCTTCCCGCCGTCAAACCGCTTCCATGAGCGGCGGCCGGCCGACTTCAGCGACCGCTCGATCCGGGCGGAAACCGTCTTGGCTGTAATTCTCGGCATTTCCGCTTTTTACCACGATAGCGCCGCTGCGTTGGCGGTCGACGGGCATCTCGCGGCTGCGGCGCAGGAAGAACGCTTTACTCGAAAAAGACACGATGCGAGTTTCCCGGATCATGCCGTGCAGTATTGCCTGCGCGAAGCCGGCTTGACGGCCCGCGACCTCGATTACGCGGTATTTTACGAAAAGCCGTTGCTCAAGTTCGAGCGAATGCTGGAAACCTACCTGGCCTTTGCGCCGCGCGGGCTGCGCAACTTCAGCATGGCCATTCCTCAGTGGTTGAAGGAAAAGCTTTACATTGGCCGTACCCTGCGGCAGGCGTTGGGCGGCGAATTTCGCGGAAAACTGCTGTTCGTCAACCACCATGAAAGCCACGCCGCCAGCGCGTTTTTTCCCAGCCCGTTCGACGAGGCCGCCATTCTCACGGTGGATGGCGCCGGCGAGTGGAGCACCGCGACGCTCGGCTGCGGGCGCGGCAACCGCATCGAGCTGACGCACGAATTGCGTTTTCCGCACTCGCTCGGGCTGCTCTACTCCGCGTTTACGTATTATTGCGGGTTCAAGGTCAATAGCGGCGAGTACAAGCTGATGGGGCTGGCGCCTTACGGAACGCCGCGATACCGCGACCTGATCTATGATCGCCTGCTCAAGCCGTCCGCCGACGGCGGCTTTTCGCTGGACATGGACTACTTCGGCTACTGCGACGGCTTGACGATGACCAACGGCCGTTTCCATCGGCTGTTCGGCGGTCCGCCCCGAGCGCCGGAGGCGACGCTGCTCCAGCGACACATGGATCTTGCGGCCAGCGTGCAAGCCGTGACGGAGGAGACGCTGTTGCGAATGGTCCGAACGTTGCACGCGCAAACCGGCGCCCGAAACCTGGTGATGGCAGGCGGCGTGGCGTTGAACTGCGTGGCGAGCGGCCGCTTGCTGCGCGAAGGGCCGTTCGAGTCGATCTGGATTCAGCCGGCCGCCGGCGACGCGGGGGGAGCGGTTGGCGCCGCGTTGTTCGTCTGGCATCAGTTGCTCGAGCGGCCGCGGCAGGCGTCGCCGATGGATGCTCAGCAAGGCAGTTTTCTAGGGCCGAGCTTCAGCGACGACGAGATCGAAGGTTTCTTGCGCGAGCAGCAGATTGCGTTTCAGCGGCTGGACGACGAACACGCGTTGTGCGAGCGCGTCGCACGGCTGATCGCCGAGGGGAAAGTCGTGGGTTGGTTCCAAGGACGCATGGAGTTCGGTCCGCGAGCGCTGGGAGCTCGCAGCATTCTGGCGGATGCGCGCTCGGGCAAGATGCAGTCCACGCTGAATCTGAAAATCAAGTTCCGCGAAAGCTTCCGCCCGTTCGCTCCCTGCGTACTGCAGGAGAAGGCGAGCGAATGGTTCGACCTGCCGGAAGGCCAGGAAAGCCCTTATATGCTCCTGGTCGCTCGGGTTCTGGAAGCCCGCCGGCGCCAGGCGCCGGCCGAAGAGCAGAACACAATGCTTCACGACCCCGATTTGCGGAAGCGGGTCAATGTGGTGCGCTCGGAGATTCCCGCCGTTACGCACGTCGATTACAGCGCGCGACTGCAGACCGTAGACCGGCAGCGGAACCCGCGCCTGCACGGGCTGTTGGAGACGTTTGAACGGCTGACCGGCTGTCCGGTGCTGGTCAACACCAGCTTTAACGTCCGGGGCGAGCCAATCGTGTGTACGCCGGCAGAAGCCTTTCGCTGTTTCATGGCCACGGAAATGGATGCGCTCGCGTTGGGCAGGTTCCTGGTGGAAAAGCCCGCCGACCGCTCGAACGCCGACGTAGCCGAGCGGGCGCAGTACCTTTCCGAGTTTCAATTGGATTGAATCCGGCGTAGGGTGATAGGTATGAACTGGTCCGAATTGCCTCTGCATCCGACGAGTCGCACGCTACGGCAATTTGCCGGCCTCTGGCTCGTTGTTTGCTCGGCGTTTGCTACGTGGGAATCGCTTATCCGGCAGCGGCAGACTGCGGCCGTGGCGCTGGCGGCGTTGGGATTGACAATCGGGCTGCTGGGCCTGTGGCGACCGCACCTGGTCCGCCCGCTTTACGTGGGAGGGGTGGTTGCCGGCTTTCCGCTGGGGTGGCTGTTATCTCGCTTCAGTCTGGCCCTCGTTTTTTATCTGGTCGTTACGCCGTTGGGGGTTGGCTCGCGATGGGCAGGCCGTGATCGTCTTTCGCTCCGGCGAAAATCCAACGAGCAGGCGAATTGGATCCCCCTGAGTCAGACGCACGACGTGCGTCGCTACTTCCGTCAGTACTAAAACCTCGCAGGGCAACCACCTAAGCAGGCGCCGCCATGAGCGATGAACCATCGAATGATTTCGAACGCCTTGCCCGCGACGAGCAAGCCGGCGGCGTATGGCGCGAGCTTGGCGGCTTCCTCTGGGAGAATAAGAGTTGGTGGCTGATGCCGATCGTTTTGGCGCTGGCCCTGTTAGGCATGCTGATCGCTCTGGCGGGCAGCGCCGCGGCGCCGTTGCTGTACCCGTTCCTGTAAAGAACTTGTCTGCGTAACCAGTATTTTCCGCTTTACCGCTACGTTCGCCAGACCTTGATCGGCGCTTGATCCTCCTTTCCCAACTCGCATCGCTTGCCATTGCCACTCGACATTTTGGGTTGCATAATGCAGTGATGAACGAGATCTATGCACGTTTGGAAGAAATCTTTCGGGCCGTCCTGATGGACGACTCTGTGACGCTTACGCCTGAGACGAGCGGTAAGGATCTTGAGGCGTGGGATTCGCTCACTCACGTGACCGTAATGGTGCACGTCGAGCGGGCATTCGACATCCAATTCACCAGTTCTGAAATCTCCGGATGGCAGAACGTCGGAGAACTGGCGCAGCTGATCGAAAGCCGCCTGCGACAAAAAGGCTGAGGTCATCGCGCATCGATGAACGCAAGTCATTGGCGTGCGCATGCGGCGAACGGTCGGCGTTGGTACGGCTGGGGCGAGGAAGCGAGAGGGCGGCCGCCTTCGCGCGCAGCGATTTTTTTGACGCCAAATGGACCGAGCCACAATCGATCTCTACGAGCCGGGGTTTTGGTGCTTCCTGGCGGTTGCTGTGCTGGTGCTGGTCCCGGTCACTTCGGCGGGGCTGCGAAAATGGGCCTGGGCGACAATCAATCTGGCCTTTCTCGGCATGCTGTTGGGGCTGCCCGACCTGCCGCATTTGGGGCGCCTGCTGCAGCAGAATGAGTTCGGCGAGGCGGCCGCTGCGGCAATTTCTTCCGGCTTGGGATTGGCCTGCACCGGGGTGCTGATCTCGTGGGCCGTGCTGCAAGCGATTCAGTGGCGGCGCCTGGGAGCCTTGCCCCTGGTTCTCAGCGGCCTGACCGTGTTAGGCTTGTTCGTGATTCACAAGCTGCGGGCCGAAACCCTCTACGATACGGACCGTCTCCGGGAAGCGCTCGAAACGATCGGCCTGACGGGCTCGCGCATCCAGCCGTTGAAGGCGGTGCTGGTCGCGCTCGGGTTTTCCTACGTCGCCTTGCGGATGGTCGAGGTGCTTCGTTTGACCTACGAAGGGGGGCGCCCCGCTCCCGATTTGCCTTCGACGATCAACTACCTGCTGCCGTTTCACATGCTGGCGGCCGGACCGGTTCAGGCCTATGCAGAGTTCGCGGATCAGCCCTCGGTTCCACCGCTGCTGACGGCGTCGGATGCGCTGCTAGGCTTCGAGCGAATCGCCCACGGATTGTTCAAGAAGTATGTCCTGGCGACTATCGTCGAAGACGTCTTTCTGACCAAGTTTCGTGCTCCGTTTCCGTATGCGGGGGCGGAGGTCATGTTCTTCTATCTGTGGCTGTACCTGGATTTCAGCGCTTATAGCGACATCACCGTCGGGGCCGGCCGCCTGATGGGCGTAGCCACTCCGGAGAACTTCAATCGGCCCTACGTAGCGCGGAATCTGATCGATTTCTGGGACCGCTGGCACATCTCGCTGTCCCGCTTCATCTACCGCAATGTGTTTACCCCGGTGCAACTGTTCCTGCTGCGCCGTACGGGGCCGCAGAGGGCGCTGTGGTGCGCCGCGGCCGCTTTTTCGGTGTCGTTCCTGTTGTGTGGTCTGTGGCACGAACTGAACGTCCGCTGGGTGCTGTGGGGAGCGTGTCATGCCGCGGGGCTGATCGTCGTCAATGGCTACCGGGCGTGGCTGCAGAAGCGGCTCAATCGCGAACAGATGACCCGCTACCGCGCCAATCGCGCCATTCGCGTGGCGGCTGTCGTCTTGACTCAAGTCTTCGCAGCGGCGACGCTGGCAATAGCGGTCTGGCCGCGAGGCTGACCCGGGGAAGTGCACCTATGAGCAGACTGATTTCCGATGCCGACCCCATTCCGGCCTGGCGGTTCGTCCTGCGGCTGGTCTGGGTGGTCGTTCAACTGTTGCTCGTTTACTGGCTGGGTGAAAGTGGCACGACTTTCTTTTATCAAGGTTTTTAAGGGCTTGGCGCGCGCCGCTGTCGACGCCTTTGTGCGTTTGCGGGGCGTGCTGGTCGTCGCCGCCGGCGCCGCCGCCATCTTTGCGGCTATGCACGTCGTGCTCGGCTATGCGCTGAGCAAAGACGCCACCGCGGTTCACCCGCGTCAACGGCCGCTCGGCTGGGCGTTATACGACCGCATCTGGGGGCGCGTGGCGGCCATCGACCACATGTACCATAACGGTCAGTTGCCGCGCGATACCCGACTGGGCGTCTTCCTAGGCGTCTCGACCACCGCCACCGGCATCCAGCGCAAGTATCTGGACGAGCGGGCGACGGCGGCGGACCGTTGGATCGTGCTGACCGGCGCCGGGCTGAGCTTCGAGAATCTGGAAAGCGTGATGCTGCCGGTGTTCTTCTGCAGTTTGAAGCCGAGCACGGTGGTATTCGGCGTACACCCGCAAATGCTGGTGGGAGAGCGCTACCTGGGCGACGAAGCGTCGGCCGAGTTCCAACAGGTCGTCGGCCGCCGGCGCCGGGCGCTCGAATCGCGCTTTGCAGGGATCCGTGCGTTACGCGGTCTCCGCAAGCATTGGGCCGTCGAGAACCGCGCCATCGTAGGGGAGTTTTTGCGCTCGCTGATCTATATGATGCGGCTCACCGTCTTTTATCAGGCCGGAGTCAGCGCTGAAGGTTTTTCGGCGCCGGCGCCGGAGCCTTGGGATGACGACCCCCTGTGGCTGTGGTACATGGACGATGCGGAGCGTCAGTTCGCTCATGACCAGGTCGGCTTCTGGTCGCGGCGCGGCCATTTCGAATCGGAGAATTACGATCCCCAAGGCCCCCAGGCACAGTCTCTGGTCCGCATGATTCACGCTTATCGCAGCTTGGGGGCGGATGTGTACATCGTCATCTTGCCGCTGCGGTCCACATTGCGGAAGATTATTCCAAAGAACGCCAAGCCGTGCCTGTTGAAGGTTTTGCACGACGCGTTTCCGGAAGCCCCGCCGAAGGTCATCGACCTGGACTCGGCGATCCCCGACGCCCTGTTTACGGACGAAGCCCATCTGTCCAAGAGCGGCGGAGACCGGCTGTCAAGAATGGTGGCCGATCAATTGAAGGCGCCCGAAGAAAAGAAGAAGCCGGCCGGCAAATAAATCGCCTCGCGACTCTGCCGTTGCGGAATTCGTGAGAATTCCGGGCGCCGCGCGGGGTTCTCGAGGCGTTAGCGCGGCTTGGCGTCTTGATGTCCGGAATCTTCGCAGAATTCCGCTACGCGCTTGCAGATACATCGCGGCCGATTCAATCGCCGCCTGGCGCCGACGCTTCAGAACGCGTGATCGCGACGGTCACCGAAGCGTCCTGGCCGGGTTGCACGACCGTCTCGCCGTTCTCGCCTGGCGTCGCTCCGGGCCCGGAGATTTCCAGCTTATTGACGCCGTAAACGACGAGCCGATAGCGGAGCGATTCGAGGTTGTGAAACTCGAAATGGCCGGCGGCGTCGCTACGAGTCGAGATCAAGCCGTAGTAGCGGGCGCGGTCGTATTCACCGGAGGCGAGCAGCGCCATGATCCTGACGTCGGCGATCGGCTGTTGGGTTTGGCGATCAATCAAGACTCCCTGCAGAGACTGTCCCTGCTCGAGCTGAACCGTCAGCGGCACGGTTGGGTCGTCGACTTTTAGCGAGGCCCCGCACAGTTCCTCGCCGGGACCGACCGCCAGCGAATAGTGACCCGGCAATTGCGGATCGACGTGCTCGAAAACGAACCGGCCGTCGGGCCCGGTCGCTTTCCTCGCGCGGCTGGTGCTTTGATGGGTCGGCGAAGTGTATTCGAATTGCAGGGGGATTCCAGAGGCAGGCGAGCCGTCCGGACCGAGCACCTGCACGGCAAACGGGGCCCCCTCGACAAAGTGCAGCTCGATCTCGTGCAGCGGATGCTCTTCATTGATAGTCAACTCGTCGCTCAACGCGCGAGCTTCGCTG
>DASZUP010000745.1:0-12612 GCA_035547635.1 Pirellulales bacterium | reverse complement strand
CTGGCGGTCGCCGATGATCAGCTCGCGCTGGCCACGGCCGATCGGGATCATCGAGTCGACGGCCTTCAGGCCGGTCAACATCGGCTCCTTCACCGGCTGGCGAAGGATCACGCCCGGCGCCTTGTGCTCGGCGGGGCGGGTCTCGGTGGTGCGGATCTCACCCTTGCCGTCGAGCGGATTGCCGAGCGGGTCGAGGACGCGGCCGATCACCGCGTCGCCCACCGGCACGCTCAATAGCTCGCCCGTGCTGCGGACTTCTTCCCCCTCGTTGATGGTGAGGTAGTCGCCGAGAATGATCACGCCGACGGAGTGCTCTTCCAGGTTGAAGGCCAGGCCGGTCACGCCGCCGGGAAACTCGACCATTTCGCCGGCCATCACGCCCGACAGGCCGTAGACGCGCGCAATACCGTCGCCGACTTCCAGCACGCGCCCGATTTCTCGGACGTCGATCTTGGAGTCGTACTGTTCAATTTCCTGCTGGAGTACCGAAGCTATCTCGTCGGCGTTGAATTTCATGGACGCTCCTATGGATCATTTGAGATCGGATCCGCTCCAACTGAGTGGAAACGGAGCCGTCGTAGACGGTATCGCCGATGCGCAACACAATTCCGGAAACCAGTTCCGGGTCGACCCGGCGTTCCAGCTTGGGCTCGGCGGACAAGGCGCTGCGCAACTGCGCGGCGATGCGCTGGGCCAGTTCCTCGTCCAGCGGCACGGCCGTCGTCACTTGCACGCGGACTCGCCCGCGGAGTTGATCGTACAGGTCATGCGCGGCGCTGTGGATGGCTTTCAGGTAGCGGCCGCGGCCATGCCCGGTCACGACCTCCAGAAAGTGCAGAAACAGCGGCGTGACGCGCCCGGAAAACACTCGCGCCACCAGTTCCGCCTTCTCCTCGTTGGCGATCATGCCGGAGGCCAGAATGTCGTCAATCCGCGGGTAGCGGCTGAGAACGTCGCGCAGCAGCGAGTCGAACTCGGCGAGTACTTCTTCCGTATTGCCGGCGTTCTCACTGGCGCCCAACAACGCCCGAGCGTACGTCGTGGCCAGTTGGTGCGCCGCGGGATCAATCTCGGCGCTTTGAATGGCCGATGAGAACTGTTCTTCGTCGAAGTCGCTCATGGGCGGTTAGTTGGAACTGACCTGCTGGGGATGGAACTTGGCGACCGCATCGGCGATCAACTGCGAATGGTCCGCCGCGCTCAGCCGCGTTTTGAGGATCTGTCCGGCCAGATCGACGGCCAGATTGGCGCCGGTCTCGACCAGTTGCTTCAGCGCCTGGTCGCGCGCGGTTTCCACCTCATGCCTGGCTCGGGCGGCTTCGGCCGCCGCCTCAGCCTTGGCCTTGGCCAGGATGTCCTGGTGCGTATGCTCGGCGTCACGCCGGGCCTCGTCCAGGATCGCCCGCACTTCGTCCTGGGCCGAGGCGAGCTTACGCTCGTATTCGGCCAGCATCTGCTTCGCTTCTTCGTGACTGCGTTCCGCGGCGGCGATATTATCGGCAATCCGCTGCTCGCGACGCTCCAGTCCCGACGCGATTGGCCCCCACGCAAACTTGTTGAGGATCAACAGCAGCAACAGGAAAACCACGAAGGAATAAATCGCCAAATCGCCTTTGAGCTCCGCCGGGCTCGTACTGACCCCCTCGGCGCCCAAGTGGCCGTGACCGCCGCTATGATCGCCCCCGGCATGCTCGCCGGCGACGTGCTTCGTGGCGGCTCCTTCTTTCTCGGCGGACCCATGTCCGGCCTTTTCCTCGGCCGCGTGATCTTCCGCCGCTCGCGCCGCTGGCAGAAAGGCCGCCAGGGCCAATCCCGCAATCAGACTCAGCAATAAACGCTGCATGACAGCTTCCACCTTGTTCATCTGGACCGCCGGACTTTTGTCTGGCGAGTCCTGATCGGATTCGTTTTCACGCTTGCTGGGAGCAGACGAAGATCGCATAGAACGTGAAACCTTCGATCAACGCCGCCGCGATGATCATTGCCACCTGGATGTTGGCGGCCACTTCCGGCTGGCGGGCCATGCTTTCCACGGCGGAACTGGCCAGCTTGCCAATGCCCGCGGCGGCGCCGATTACGACCAGGCCCGCACCGAAGGCGCCGGTCAGGTCGATCAAGCTGTACGCGGGTTTCGCGGCGGCGGCGCCGTCTTCCTGGGCCATGGCGGGGGCGGCCGTCAACAAAGCACATAGGGCTACGGCTACGCACACGATCGAAGCGAACTTACTCACGGTTTTCTTCTCCTTGAAGCAAAAAAATAGTGTTAATCGACAGGCTTGCCATGCATACGGCTCGTTAGCCGCGTTTTGGCGGAACGCATCCGCTTAGTGATGGTGAACCGCTGCGCTGATGAACAAGGCTGACAAAAATGTGAAAATGTACGCCTGCAGAAACGCCACGAACAATTCCAAAAGACTGAACAACGTCGAACTGACGACGCTGATCGAGCTCACGAGCAACCAGTGGCTGATGCTGTACTGAGCCGCCACGACAATCAGCCCCATGATGCCCAGCAGCACCAGGTGGCCCGCCACCATATTGGCCAGCAAACGCACGCCCAAGATGAAGTGCTTGATGATCAGTCCGACGACTTCGATTGCGAAAATCGGAATCTTCAGCCACACCAGCCACCACGGCAGGTCCATGTGCGGAACCTGATTGACCCAGAAGCCTACGGGCCCGAACTTCTTGGAGCCGGCGCCGATCGAGGTGCAGAACACCACCAGCGCCAGCCCGAATGTGGCGCCGAAGGCCCCGGTCGGGGCGCCGAGCCAGGGCACCAGACCGAGCAAGTTGCAGGTTAAAATGAAGAAGAACAGCGTCCAGAGCAGCGGCGTAAAACGATGTGCGTCGTGCTTGCCCATCGCCGATACGCCGATCTCGTCGCGGACGAAGACCAGCATCGCTTCGAAGAAGTTCCAGCCTCTCCCCTTGGGCGCCTCGCCGCTGGAGATTTTCCTGCCGACGCGAATGAATACGAAAGCCAGGATGGCAGCCGCAACCAGTTCCAGGATCATGAACCTGGAAATCGCAAACCCCGATTCTTTGTCGTAGAGGTTCTTCAGCGTGGCGAACGGCTGCGGGATCAGAATCTTCCCGGCCATTTCGTGGTTGAAGTATTCGACCGTCGCATCTTCCGGGGCTCCTTTGCGCAGAAACGCCGGAACGTCGTCGAGCGAATGAAAGGGCTTAGACCACAAAAACTTCGGAACTTCGAAGAAGTAGCCGTCTTTAATGTGCAGTACGGGATCAGCCATGGTTTATACTGCCTCCCTTCGGTTCTTTCCGGCGGGCATTTTCAAATCGGGGCGCAGCAGCCAGACCAGCAGCAGCGTCTCGATGGTCAATGTCAGCAGAAAGAACAAGACCAGATAGCCGAACAAACCTGCCTCGGCCAGCGGGCTGCCGGAAGCTTGAGTTACGGCCGCCACAGCCAGCGGAATCATGGTTCGCAGCAGCGTGCCGCCAAGAATGCCGCTGACCGAATGCCCGGTGTGTCGCAAACTGCCCGCGAGCAGCAAGGCGGCAGTTGCTGAAAACCAGCAGGTGAAGGCCGCAACGCCGGCCGCCTGAAGCCCGTCGGCTCCTTGTCGCTCTTTCGCCACGGCGCCGATCACCGCCAAGCCAATCAGCACCGCCACGGCGAGCGCCATGCAAGCCCGTGTCAAGCTCGGCGAGGCGAGTTGGGCGGGTCGATGGCCAGAAGACTCAATCACCGTCGGTAGTCCTGTTTCCGCCGCGAGGCGGTTGTTTTGTCAGAGCCAGCAAATAGACAATTCCGGAAGTAACGCCGAGAGCGATCCCGACGAGTCCCAGGAACCTGGTGCCCAATTGCTTGTCGAGCCACGCTCCGCCCACCAAGGGCAGAACCATGACCGCCGCCACAGCCAAAATCCGAGACACCCACTCCGTCGCTTCGGTCATCGGCGAACGGCGTTCGGGCGGAATCGTCACTGGCCACCGAACCTATGTTCAGGCAACGCCTTAAGCTAAGTGTTCAGAGACAGCCTTGAGCCAGGATCTTTGAAATCGCCTTTACAGCTTCAGGCCGAGCAAGTTCGGTCCGAAAGCCCGCCTGCCGCGAACCGCCGGAAAAATGTTACCGGCAAACTCCGCTAGCAGCATCGAAGCGGCTAATCTAACGGAGCGATTTCGGAGTGTCAACGGACCGGAACCGCAAATTCGTGTTTTTTTTCACAATGTCTGAATTGCTTTGTAAGTCTTTGTGTGCGATTTGTTTACGTTGATCGGTTTGTGTCGCCGTCGAGTATCGCGTGGGCGGTTTTGGAGGGCGCGCTGACAAGCGTCGCGGATAAAGAATGTTCGGTGGTGGGTTTTTTGTCGGTTTATATTGCTAACTGCTTTTTGCAAATGGAGATGTGGCAAGGGTTGGTGCACGGAAATTAGCCCTTCAGGGGGCTTGGATCGTTGCGTTATAGCCCAGAGGTGGTTAAACTCAAATTTACTGGAATCATTCGCCTGCCCGACGATGGAGTCGTCACGGTTCGCCGAAGCGGCGGATAGCTAGAATAGGTGGCTTAGTGGCCGGCCAAAGAGCTGGTTTCTTGGGTCGAGCGGTTGAGGAAGCCGCCCACGCCAGGGTCACCGCGGAAGTCATGGACGACGGGACGAGTAACACCAACCGCCCTGCTCGGCGGCGCTTTTCAGGTTGGCAGCTTGGAGAAGTCCATACGATGACCGCAGACAGCCTCAGTAGCTACACAATGAAAGATCTGGTCCAGATGGCCAAGCGCCGCGGCGTACACGGCTGTCATTCGATGCGGAAGGACCAGTTGGTGCAAGCGCTCGTTCGCGCCGCGAAGAGCGCCGCTGCTAAAGGGAAGCTCAAGCAGAAGAGTTCCGCCACTCGGCGTTCGAGCGCTTCGACGGCTTCCGCGGGGCGCCGAAAGACGGCCCGCCGCGCTTCCGAATCCGCAACCAAGCCGAAGAGCGCTTATGCTTCGCGCCGTCTGGAGCAGGTCAAATCGAAGCTCAATCATTCGAAGAATCTTTCCGGCGCCGTTGTCAACGGCAAGCAGCAGACGGTGAATAAGGACCGGCTGGTGGTCATGGTCCGCGGCCCCTACTGGCTGCACGCTTACTGGGAGCTGACGCGGCAAGGGGTGGAGCGAGCCGAGGCGGCGATGAGCCAGGAGTGGCACGCCGCGCAGCCCGTGTTGCGGGTCTTTGAGGTTTCGGCGAACGGGACCACCAGTTCTTCCGAGACGCTGTTGCGAGATATTGTCATTCATGGCGGCGTCAACAACTGGTACATCGACGTCAACGATCCGCCGAAGAGCTTCCGGGTTGATATTGGATATCTCGCGCCGAGCGGTAAATTCTTTGTGCTCGCTCGCAGCAACGTGGTAACAACGCCCAAGGCTGCGGCAAGCGATGCCATCGACGAGAACTGGAACGAAGTCGCCGAAGATTTTGATAAGATCTACGCCATGAGCGGCGGTTATGCGGCGGAGGGCCCGAGCACCGAATTGCAGGAATTGTTCGAAGAGCGCCTGCGGCGCCCGATGGGCTCGCCGATGGTTACCCGGTATGGGGCGGGCGTGGAAGGGTTGCTGCCGCGCAAGCGAGATTTCAATTTTGAGCTGGACGCCGAACTGATTGTCTACGGAGTCACGGATCCGGGCGCCCATGTGACCTTGCAAGGCGAACCGGTCAAGCTTCGCGACGACGGCACGTTTACCGTTCGATTCAGCATGCCCAATTGCCGTCAGGTGATTCCTGCGGTAGCTTGCAGTCGTGACGGCTTCGAGCAGCGAACGATCGTGCTGGCGGTCGAACGCAATACAAAAACGATGGAGCCTTTGATCCGCGACGGCAACGATTGAGCCGTTGTTCAAGGGCTGAGTAGGTGGCGAGACGCGGTGTCCCGGGATATCTCCGAAATCTTGGATGGATGGGATTTCGAGCCTGGGGACGTGCAGGTGCGGATCGTCGCGGGGGAAGACGGTCGCGACAAGATTCAGTTGCGGCTGGAGTTGGGCCTGCTGCAAATGGAGCTTGACGGTCGTCCTGACGGGAAGCGTCCCGAAGGGCGCGAGTCGTGGCTTGATTACTATCGTGACGTGCAACAGGCTCACGATGCCGCCCACCTGGAGTCGTCTCCCTTTCGGCTCGACGCGATTGCCTGCGAGCGTTTGCTTCGCGAAGGCATTCAGTACTACCATCGCTATCTGAGTTTCTGGCGCCTGCAGCGCTACGAGCTATGTGCGCGCGACACGAACCGCAATCTGCGCTTATTCCGCTTTGTGCGTGCGTATGCCCGCACCGAAGAGGAGAAGCGGCGGTTCGATCAGTGGCGTCCTTATGTCACCATGATGCATACGCGCGCGGTGGCGACCCCCCTGGTCGAGATTGGACTGCTCGACGCCGCCTTGAAGGCGATTGAGGCGGGTATTCGCGGGATCGAGACTTTTCTGCGAGATTACCAGCAGGCGGACAACGCCGACCAGTGCCAAGAGCTGACGCAATTGCGAGAATGGCGCGAGGAGGTGGCGGCGAGCGTCGTCAAACGGCTGCCGCCACGAGAGCCGGGCCCCACGCCTGAGCCTTCCAATCCGGTCGACCTTTTGCGACGAGAACTCGCTGAGGCGGTCGCCGACGAGCGGTACGAAGATGCCGCCAGGCTTCGCGATGAGATCCAGCGGTTGGCGTGAAGCCGGCGAGTGATGGACGGCTTGCCATCGTGAAGGCATAGCCGAGTTGTCGGACGGGGGCGCCAGCGTCAAGCTTCGTCTCGGAATTCCCGGTGGCCGAAGTCTGCCCACAATCGACTTCTTTGCCTTGCCGCCTTGGCGCCTGGACGATACGATACCTTCCGTCCTCTGCCATGTTCGTGCTGCCAACGCGCTATTTTGGGGAGCCGATACGAAAGTCCGCTGGGCGCCCTTATTTAGAACTCGGCCGCGTGTATAGCCGCCGCCCGGAGCTTACGTTCCGGAACCATGCGGACGGATCACACAACCCGGGGTCAGGGCTCCCACATATTGACATGCGGGCTCTCGAAAACTGCGTTGCCACGGCATTGCGGTGGAGGATTTTTAAACATGCCCGACTTATCGCCTGAACTCAGCGCGAAGCGCGATCGATTGCTGGCGGCGATTGCCGGTTACGGCAGTTGTGCGGTGGCGTATTCGGGCGGCGTGGACAGCGCCGTCGTCGCGAAGGCCGCGCGATTGGCGCTGGGCGACAACGCGGTTGCCGTGACCGGCGTCAGCGACAGTCTGGCCCAAGGCGAGCTGGCGGAAGCGGAACGGCTTGCCGCTCAGATTGGCATTCGCCATCGCGTTTTGTCGACCGACGAATTCTCCCAGGCCGACTATCGGCGCAATGCGCCCGACCGCTGTTATCACTGCAAGACAGAGCTCTACGCCCGACTTGAGGGCCTGGCCGAGCCGCTTGGCGTGGCCGTAATCGCCAACGGCGCCAATTGGGACGACCGGGGCGATCACCGCCCGGGGATGCAGGCTGCGGCGGAGCACTCCGTCCGCAGTCCGCTGATGGAGTGCAAGCTGACCAAGGCAGAAGTTCGGCAGTTGGCCGCGGACTGGGAATTGCCTGTTTGGGACAAGCCCGCCAGCCCTTGCTTGAGCAGCCGCATCGCTTACGGCGAAGAGGTGACGCCTGAGCGAGTCGCGATGGTGGACGCCGCCGAACAGTTTCTCAAGAACCGCGGCTTTCGCGAACTGCGGGTGCGTTACCACAAAGGAGATATGGCTCGGATCGAAGTTCCGCTGGCCGAGCTTCCTCGCCTGGTGGCGTCTGAGTTGCGTGAGGAGTTTACCGCCCGCCTGCGCGAACTGGGTTTCAAATTCATCGCTTTGGATCTTGAAGGCCTGCGGTCCGGCAGTCTGAATCAAGTCGTGCCGGTCGAATCGCTCCGCGTCTTGGGGTAGATCGCAGGGGCGCCGCGGCCGCTTACTTGCGGCGAGTCGCGGCGCTTTTCGCCCACAGCTCGGCCAGCGCGGCAGGCGCTGCCCCGAAATGTTTGGCGAAGGCGGCATCAAAGGCGACCCCTTTGCGGGTATCAGCCAGCAGGGCCGTGAATTTAGCGGACTTGCTCATCACGTTTTTCATGAAGTCGTAGCTCATGGCCTGGGCTTCGCTGGAGAGGGTCTCGCCTGCCTTCAGGAATTCGTCCGGGCCGCGACCATCGCTCAAGGCCGTTTTGGCCTGCTCCTGCCAAAGTTTTCCGAGCGGATCACGCGGTTCAGCACGGGCCGCAATCACCCGAGAAGCGCCGTCGATGAACCAACGCGGCAACTGGCCCTGGTTGTCCAGGTAGGCGCTGGCGAAGACTTGCGCCAGCAACAGCGCCGCCTCTTTCTGATCGTCTTGGGGCACGAGCAGGCAGCCATAGCAATCGACGATGGAGTACCGGGAATGGGCCCGCCAGTCATGCGGCAATTCTCGCTTTTCCACCATCATGCCGAATTCGGTGTAGTCGAAATGTCGACGCAAGGCGAATAGCGTAACCTTGCCCTTTACGAACGGCTGGTCGTCTGGCGCTTGCACCAATTTGGCGACCTTGGCCTGCTCCGCTTTGGCCAACTCAGCAATTTCCGTCATCTGCACCGAGGAGAGATTGCCGAGCAGAATGAACTGGTCGCCTTCGATCTTGACGGGTTCTACGTCAGGATTGGCCAGGCGCCAGGTCTTATCGGCCAGGCCGGAGCGCATCACGGCCAGCTCTTCGTGCGTCATCTTTGAGGCCGTCATGGTGCGCACAGCCCAGTCGAGCGAGTCGGCTGGATTGCCCCAGTCAAGCTTGGCGCCGTCGGCAATCCACTGCTCGAATTGCTTGATGACGTCTTCCGAAAGCGGATCTTTGCGCAGCGGCATGCGATCGCCGGCCGTCCCGCGGAGCTTCTTGATCAGCAGGCTGTCCTTCGGTTTGCCAGGCATAATGGCGGGGCCGCTATCGCCGCCGCGCAACAAGCCGCTGAACGAGGTCAGGTTCAGCCGGCCGGCGGGCTGCATGCCGGCGTGGCACTGGACGCACTGGCTGACGACGACGGGCGCCAGGTCGCGAATGAACTGCACGGACTCGTTGCCGGAAGCGCGCACGGCCTGCAGCATGCCCGGAGTTCCGGGCGTCGGAGTTCCCGCCGCTGCCAGCGGGGCTGTTTCGCTCGGGCCGTCGAACTTGGCGCCGGCATCAATCCACTTGGCAAGGGTGGTCATTTCCGCGTCGGAAAGCGGTGCTCCGCCCCGCGGCATGTCACCAGAGGCCAGGACTTCCATCAAACGGCTGCCTTGCGCCTTGCCAGGGAAGAACACCGTGCCCGCATCGGAGCCTTTCTTCAAATCAGCAAACGTCGCGACACTGAAGCCCCCCTTCGCCGAGCGAATGTGGCAATTGCCGCACTTAGCGGAAAAGATGGGGAAGACCTCCTTCATGAAACTTACGCCCATCTCGGTGGGCTTCGTCACAGCGGGCTTCTTCGGCTTCGGCCGCCGCGTCGGTTTGGCTGTTTTTGTCTCGTTTTCCGAGAAGGCTTCCAGCAAGCGCTGGGCGGCCGCCACTTTCCTCTCCAAAACGACCAAGCCAGGATCGCCTTTCGCGTCGGTCGAAGCGAGGTCCGAGATCAACGTCTGGGCCTCGGCCAGACGCTCCGAGAACTCCTCGAGCTTTTTGGCGCGGAATAAGGAAGGCAAATCCTTGAGTGAGCGTTCGGCGTCGGCCATTTGCCGCTTTTGCGCCGGCGTGGCCGCGGCGAACGCCTGGCCGCCACACATCAGAATAAGCGACAGCCCCGCCACCAATCGAAGGAAGTGCCTCATCGTATATGCTCTTGGTTCTCGTGTCCGCGATTGCCGATTCCCCCGGGCCGCTCGCCTGGAAGCACACGCTCTCGCCGACGCCGCGGTTAGATGAAGTCGCGGCGCGAATGGCCCGGCGTGGGGGCATTATACGAGATAGGCGTCGCGGGCGTCCAACCTTTTTCCCGCCCGCTGACATGCGACCAACCGCCGCTGGCTCATCGCCGGGAGTGATGCCGGCGTTGGACCTGCTTCGGCGCACAGCGGCTGGCCAGCGTTGGTTGGTATCCGTAGCGAACGGCGAACCATTCGGCAAACCGCTCGCGATCGACTTGCCGCGAGTTGCGGTCGTCGAGCAAATGACCCAACTCGTGGATCAGGATGTTGTTAAGGTAGAAGTCCTTGATTGCCTGCTCGCTCCAGATCAACGACCAGGTGTTTCGGCCTTCCTGGACCCAACGGCCGCCGTACATTCGCGCTTCGTTGACTTGGTTCGGTTTGGGCGGCTGACTGTAGCTTTCCACCAGCGTGTCTTCAATCGGATAAAGGTAGATCGCAGCCCCCCATTGCATCCCATAGCAGGGAAAGCTCTGTTTTTTCCGCGTCATGCGGCTGAATTGAACGACCTCCAGGGGTTCGATGAAATGCTCCGGCAGCTCGGCAAGCCGCCCGCGCACCTCGTCGGGCGTGACGACATGCCGATAGCCGCGGCCGGCAGGCTGGACCAGGAAGCGGTACTCCGATCCGTCTTCCTTCGGCTCGTGCCAGTCCTCAGGGGGGACGAACGGCAAGCGTTCGTTGACCTGTCCGCCACGAGCGCGGTTACTCAACGGCGCCGCCCAAGCTACGGACCGCGTCCGAGTGACGTGGCTGATTTGCCGTGAAAATCGTCCTCCGTTATTGAGCTGGCGTGTACGTCGCATCGCGGACCAACCTCGGTTTATGAAAGAATCTGCGGCTTGTGGCGGTTGTGACGGTAAAACTTCTTTCAAGGGTGACAATGGCGCCGGCGCCGTGTGCGACTCATTCGCGGCGCCTGGCGAAGAGGCCCCGGGCGGGGCGTCAAGCCTGCTGGTGACCACCAGCAATCCTATCCTAGGTAGGCCTGGAGGTGGAAAACAAGTGAACATCGCAAGTTGTTACTGTGAATTGACTTGCGGACTAGGTTTCCGTTTTGCCGATGTCCCGGCTAACCCGACCGGCAGCCTCTCCGACGGCCGTCCGGGGAAGGTGTTGACAAGGGCCCGGCGAGCGCCTCCGCATCGGCTTGAAAGAGGCAGGTCGCACGCCGCCGGCGCGCCGTCGTGAGCGTTGCGGCGCGCAACGCGATTGCCTGGTGCGATGACTTGCAGAGTGGTCAGCCGTAGGTGATGAACAGCAAGATCATCGACAGCACGACGATGATCCCTACGGTGGTCAAGGAGATGATCAGCCAACCCGGCCAGGCTGCTTGGCGGCCGATGCCGGACTCGGGGGCCGCTTTGCGTTTGAGTTTGTTGGAACCGCTGCTGGGACTGTCGTCAATCTTGATCGAGAACTCTTCCAGAGGATTGAGCGGTTTTGCCACCGGCAGCCGTTTCGTCTTCTTAGAACCGGCGCCCTTAGAGCCGCCTCCCGATTGGGAACTGCCGCCGGCGCCCTGCTTGAGCGCCGGGTCGCTGCCGAGCACCTCCTCGCGGCTCGTGCTCTTAGTGGTCGGGCGATCGAGATTCGAAGCAGTGTCGTTGACCGACGGCGCTGGCTCGCCCGGCGAACGAGAACGGTCTGGCGGAGCGTGCGTGCCGCGATCTGCCAGGTCCGGCCGCGGTTGCTTGCGCTGCGCCGCCGCCAATTGGGACATGCCCTGGTAGTTCTCTCGAGAGAGCAGCCACTCGGTGAGCGCTTGGCTGACTTGAGCGGCAGTCTGGTAGCGGGCGCTGGGAGATTTTGCCATCATCTTGCGGCAAATCTCCAGCAGTTCGGGCGGCGCGTCAGGACGGTCTTTCAGAATGCTGGCGGGTTCTTCCGTCTGGTGTTTCATCAGCCGCTGCGGCAGCGTGCCGTCAGGAAATGGCGGATGTCCGGTCAAGATGAAGTAGAGCGTGCAGCCGAGGCTGTAAATGTCCGCTCGCGTGTCGACGGTGTGGCTGTTGAGCGCTTGTTCCGGCGCCAGGTAGTCGGCCGTTCCCAGGACGTTTTCGTCATGGGCGATGGTCAGCGATTCCTGCGTTTCGTCCGTAAAGCGGGCCAGGCCCAGATCCAGCACCTTGACGGTGCCGTGGGGGTCGACGAGCAGATTGGCCGGTTTGACGTCTCGGTGGATCAGGCCGACGCGATGCGCGTGGGCCAATCCGTCTGCCGATTGCCGAATGTAATCCGCGGCCGCCTCATAGGATAACACGCCTTGCCGCTTGACCATCTGCTGCAGATCGAGCCCTTGCACGAACTCCATCACCAGGTAGTGGGTATCTCCCTGGTTGTCGACGTCATAGGCGTGCACGATGTTCGGGTGGTCCAGCGACGCCGCCGCTCGCGCCTCGCGATAAAAGCGAGCCAGGTAGGAGGAGTCGTTGATGCGGTGCTGGGGCAGCACCTTGATGGCCACCCGCCGCTGCATGTTGACGTGCTCGGCCAGATAGACGGCGCTCATGCCGCCCGTGCCCAGATGGTCGAGCAGCTTGTATTTGCCGAGGAAAAAGCCCTTGCTTCGACCTTCAAGGAGCTTATTACACTGCCAGCGCGTCAACAGTCCTGAGTCGAGCAGGTAACGCGAGACTTGCTGAGGGTCGTTACCCGCTTCTTTGCCGTGCTTTTGCTCAAATTCGGCGAGCGCCCGCGCCAGCCGATCTTTTT
>DASZUP010000744.1:0-7008 GCA_035547635.1 Pirellulales bacterium | reverse complement strand
AACTCGGCGGCCTGGGGCCAACGTTCAGCAAGTTGCGCGGACGCCGACTTGCGAGTGGCATAGCCGCCGTCTGCCAAGGCCGCCAACAACACCGGTCCCGCAACGTCGAGCGGCCACTCGGCCAGCGTTGCAATCGTCTGCTTTTGGACTTCGACGCTGGCATCTTTCACCAACCGCCGGGCCAGCGCCGCTCCGTCGGCGTCGGGCCAGTGAGCCAGCGCCTCGGCTGACGCCAGACGGACGTGCCATGAATTATCTCCGGCGGCGGACCAGACGCGATCGCGAGCCCCTAGCTTGGCCCAGGCCAGGACGGCCGCCGAACGAATGATTTCGGGTTCGAATTCGAGCTTCTCGAGCGACTCTGTCGCTTGCTTTTCGTCCAGATCTCCCAGGCAGGAGATGGCCGCCAGGCGGACTTCCAGCCGATGGTCGTGCACGGCGCCCCGGACGGCTTCGACCGCCAACTCGTGGCGCCGCGCAACCAGGGCCTGCAGCGCCGCCGCGCGAATGCGGTGATCCTGGTCGGAGCGCAGGTCGGCGCCAATCATCGGCAGGGCGCCTTCGCCCGGTAGGGAAAAGGCGCGAATGGCCGCCAGTCGAACGGCCGTCTCGGAGCTTTTCAGCGCCTCGGTGAATCTTGGCTCCTCGGCGGCATCGCATTGTTCGGCCAGGCCATAGAGCAACTCGGCATGCAGTTCCGGCGAGTAGTGTGACGTTCGTTCGGCGCCGCTGCCGAAGCGATCGAGCAACTTGCGTAGATCGTCCACGGCGCCGTCGATTCGTCCCAACGCCTCGGCCGCCGCGCAACGCATGGCCGGACGCAACGTCACCGCCTCGACGGCTTTGACCAACTGGCCGCGTCCGCGGTTGTCATGCAGTCGCGCCAGGCCAATGGCGGCATTCGTGGCGGTCGTCAGGTCGCCCTCGGCCAGGGCGGTTACCAGGTCGGGCCGTTCATCAGCGCGCAACGTCAGGAGCGTTTCCAGATCGCCATGTCTCCAGCGAAACTCGGCCGAGGCAGGGAAGGGGGGCTCCGGAGCCAAGGCGGCGTTCCAGCCGTCGCGGGCCAAGGCCGCATGCGCCGCCGTCGGCATCGCGGGCGCAGTGGGCGGCCGTTGAACGGGCGGCTTATCGACTAGCGCCTCGGCAAGCGATTGATCGACTTTTTTCGAATCGCCGCCCAGTTTTAACCAGCGGCAGCCCGCGAAAGCGGGCGCCAAGAGCAGCGCGCAGGTAAGGATCCTGCAAAAGAGCGTCGTGGTTGGGCGGCTCGTCACGAGGGGCAATCCTTTGCCTCGGTTTCGATCTTCCTTGATGTGAGCGGCGGTGCGGCTCAAGCCCGAACCGCCCGCGGTTGGTACGCAGCAACTCGAAGTGGCTGCTCGTCAGTTTTGACAGGGCGAGCGGAGCTCGGTTAGCGGTTGACGGCGCTTTCAGTCGCGCTGGCGTTGCCGGCCGGCTGGCCTACCGCAGCGCCTGGCGCCGGCCGCGTCGCAGGTTTGGCGTCGCTGGGCTTGACGACCGTTTCGGGCTTGGGTTCCACGCTCGCGCCTTGTTGCTTGAGCCAGGCTTGCAATTCGCCGCCGTCCGTGGAAATGTCGGCCAACTGCTCGTGAAGTTCCTTCTTGGGATCTTTGAGTTTCGAGAGCATGCCTTCGATGCGCGCGACAAGATCGTTGACAAAGGGCTTTGCGTCCTGCCCGGCCGCGCCGAATAAAGAGTGCGTCTGGCTCGGCTTGGCATCGCGGTCGTTAAGATCGGCGCCCGTCAAGCCATAGTAGACATAGATCAGATCGGCGGCCACGTCGTCAGCGGCTACTTTGAGCAGGCTCTCAGGAATAGCGGGGCGGTCCGCCTCGGCATCCTCTTCTTCCGACTCGCCCGGCACGGGCGGCTTGGGCGGCGCCTTGGCCTTCTTCTTGTTGGCATCTACGCCGGCTTCTTCCATCAGCCGGTCGTTCGTTTGCGCCACCTCGACGACCAGGCCCGCCAGTTGTTGCGCCAGCGGCAAGACTTTGTTTTCACCGAACGCCTTGGCTTGCAGGCTGCCGAACGTGTTTGCCGAGTAGCACCGCAGCCACAGCGGGGCGGTCTTGTCGGCAATCAGCGCTTGCAGCGCGTCAACGACTGCGGGCTGGTTTGCTTCGGCGCCCTTGCCGGCCAGAATGCTCACCGTCGCGCAAGACAGCATCCGCATCCACATGTGGCCGACGGCGCTCTTGCCAGCGGGCGGTTGCGGGGCCTTGATCAGCTTGACTGCTGCGGCGAGCAGCTCGTTGCGTTGATCGGGCGTCAGCGTGTGTTCAGCATGCCGCATCAGGCCCCGCAAGGCTTCGATCCTTAACGCGGCGTGTTGATTCTCGTCATTGAACAGACCGAACAGCACGGGTTCGGCCACCGGCAACGGAACCTCTGCCGGGCCGCCAATCGCCGCTTCTCGCTGATCCAGGTCGCCGATCATCAACACGCAGTTGAGTCGGATCGCGCGCGGATATCGCGCATCTTTGGCCACTTTCTCAAAGTCTTCCAGAATCCACTTGTTGAGCCGATCGTGCAGATCCGGAGCGGCGCCGCGTCCCGCCTGGCCCAGATAGTTCTTCATTTTTTTCCGCATGTCCGGCAGCGAGGTGACGTTTTCCTTCCAGGTCATCGCGGCCAGATGGTAGCGGAAGTGGTCCGTGAAATGTTTCTCTTCTTCAGCCGTGGTCGCTTTGCCCGCGCGGAGGACGCTCGCGATTTTCGAGCGGGCAGGCTTCGATTCGGTAATGGGAACGACCTTGCCGTCGGGTTGCTTGTAGGTGTGCTCGCCTTCGTAATCGCCGTCGGGCTGTTGCGCCCGGGCATGACTGCAGGCTGCTAGCGGCAAGGCCAGCGCCAAGGTCAGAATGACAAACCGGCGGCACGGATGGCGCCGACCAACGACCGATTGCGGAGTGGTATACATGGAAGAATCCTAACCGCCGCCCAGAGGGCGAACAAGCATTTCTCCAAAGCGGTTTTGCGTTAACGGCGCCTGCTTCTCAGGCGACCGTAAGTTCATCGAGGATCGCTCTATCGAAAGGGTTTGACGACGCTTGTCCTGCACACCTGCGCTTGTCCTGCACGTCTGCCACAAATCCCCCGGCACGGGCTTGAACGCGCGATGGAAATGGCGCCTGCCTAAGACTTCTCTTGGCGCCAGATAGGTGACATGCGGGCGAACACCCTGCTAACCGGCGACTGCTCTGTTCCCGAAACTCTCGCTGCCAAGTCATATACGCTTCCTGCCTTGCTCTGGCCAGGACTGCGACTGACCAGCCTCGAATCTGAGGCGGAGCACGCAAGCCAAGGCAGAACAACGCGTTGAGACAAGACAACCTAATATGTAGACTACCACCGGCGACTGACGGATGTCAAGCTGTTTCCCGCACGCGACGAGCTCGCCGCTGCAGCAGTTACGGACGCCGCCGTTGCCTGCCAAATGCCTTGAAATACGGCCAGGCGGCGTTTGTGCAGATCCCGCCTCGGGGGAATAAACGCCGACGGTCCGGTCGTTAAAGCCATCCTGCCCCAAACGGTTTTGTTCCACCTATTTTCCCCTTCGCCCCGTCCTGACGGAGATGGTCTCTTGCCGATCTTACGCCTCCCGTCGCCGGATCAACCGTGAGCCCAGAACGATCCACGGGTGAAATCGATCGAATGGCCGCACTAGGGGTAGCGGTCGAAGGGGGGCTGATCGTGCTGGCTGCCCTGCTGAGCTGGTTGTTGCGGCTGCCCATTCGGGAAGAACTGAATTGGACCTGGCGGGCGCTTGCTGAAGGCGTTTTGGCTGGCCTTCCCTTGGCGGCGATGTTGTTGGTGCTGCGAAGCGCCCCATGGACGCCCATCCGAGAGCTTAATCGGCTCGTCGACGAGTCGTTGACGCCACTATTCAAGTCGTGTTCCTGGAAGCAGTTAGCGTTGATTGCGGTATTGGCCGGAATCGGCGAGGAATGGTTGTTTCGAGGCGTTTTGCAGCGTGGTCTTACGCCCTGGCTCGGAGCGGTTGGCGCTTGTGCAGCGGCCAGCCTGGCGTTTGGCGCCGTGCATGCCGTCAGTATGACTTATGCCGTATTGGCCACGCTCATCGGGGCCTATCTGGGCTGGCTCTGGCAGACGACCGGCAACTTGTTGCCTCCGATCATCGCGCACGCGCTTTATGACTGGATTGCGCTGATCTATCTGACGCGTTTTACGCCGTTGCCCCAGTCAGGGAACGCCGATGCCGGCAGCGAATAGCAGTTAGTTTTGCAGAAACTGCGGAGTTCCAGCGTTATACTGAGCGTACGGTGTCTCGGCGTGGGACAACGCAAAAGGTTTCTGCCACCTAGGTTGGATGGACCCTATGTCAGCCCAGGAAGCATTTCGGAACTGGATTACGCAACTCGCCATGATCGGCGGCGGCGTTACGGCCGCGATCTGCCTGGCGACTGCGATCGCCGTATTTGCGTTTCACCGCGGCAAAACCGCGTCTCGCGACGACGGTTACGGCAAGCAATAAATGCCCGGAAGGTTTCAGTGCTCGCTGCTCACGCTCCGAATTGCGTCGCGGCCATCTGCGCAATGCTGCGGCCGATGCTGAGCGAGGCGGTGGCGGCCGGAGACGGGGCGTTCAACACGTGAATCATTCGCTCGGCGGGCACGATGTGGAAATCATCGACCAGCTTGCCTTCTCGCGTCATGGCTTGCGCTCGCACGCCTGCGCCGGCCGGTTGCACGTCTTGCATCTGCAACTCGGGAAGCAAGCGTTGTAGCGCCGTGACGAAGGCCCGCTTGGACCAGGAGCGGTAGAACTCGCCCATGCCGGTCTTCCAGTACCTGGCCGCCATCCGCCAGACGCCCGGAAAGCGGGCCATTTCCCAGGCGTCTTTGGCCGAGAAACTGCTGCGCGTGTAGCCGTATCGCTTCAGCGCCAGTACGGCATTCGGGCCGGCTTCGATCCCGCCGCGAATCATTCGCGTGAAATGCACGCCCAAAAAGGGGAAACGCGGGTCGGGGACCGGATAGATCAAGTTGCGGACAAGGTATTCTCGGTCGGGAGTCAATTGATAGTATTCGCCGCGGAACGGCACGATCTGCACGCCGGGATCGACGCCGCACATCCGGGCCACGCGGTCGGCCTGCAGGCCGGCGCAGCAGATCAGGTTCCGGCAGCGGAATTCTCCCTGCGGCGTGACCAGCGTTACGCCGTCCGCGCGGCGCTCGATGGCGCGCACGCAAGCATCCGTGCGAACGGTCGCACCGTGCTCGCCGGCCAGTTTGCCGTAGGTCTCGGTGAGCTGGACGTAATCTGCAATTCCGGTTTCCGGCACGTGCAAGCCGGCAATGCCGGCGACGTGCGGCTCGAATTCCCGCAGTTCCTCTGCATTGAGCCGCCGCAGGCCCTGCAGGCCGTTGGCGTTTCCCCGACGTTCTAATTCGTCCAAACGCTCGATTTCATTCGCCTGCGTGGCCACCACGATCTTGCCGCATCGGTCGTGTCCCACGCCGTGCTCGGCGCAAAACCGATACAAGGCTTCGCGTCCTTCGACGCAATTGCGGGCCTTGAGCGAGCCGGGTTTGTAGTACAAGCCCGAATGGATCACGCCGCTGTTGTTGCCCGTTTGGTGCGCGGCCAGACGTCCCTCGGCTTCGAGCGCGACGAGACGCTTTCCGTGTTCGACCGACAGGGCGTACGCCGTCGCCATGCCCACGACGCCCCCGCCGATCACGCCGATCTCAAATTCACCGTCGCTCATAGCCGTCTGCAACCGTATCTCAGGGATTCAAGGGCCCGCGCGGACCCGGAGCGAAAAACATCGCAAGGCGAGCGCGCCGCGTCAAGACGGTTCACATAGCGGCGACACGTCGAGGGGGCGAGAATTCACATCGCCGCGGGCGCAGAGAGCTGCGAAGAAAAAATGCACGGGAGCCTCCGCCTAGGCTCCTCGTACATTGAGCGGCGGAAGATGCGCTAGGGCGTTAGTCGGCCTGTCGGACCGGAGTTTCCCGGACGCCGAGCGTTTGCTTCAGCTTCTCGTTTTCCGCGTCGGCTGCTTTCAACGACCTGGCGATCGCATGGCAATGGTCGGCGATCGTTTGAGCGTCGGCCGAAGGATCCAGCAGCTTCTTGCTCAGTTCAGCTGCGTCGGCATGGTGCTGCTGAATGGTTTGCAAGTGGGCGTCAACCTGTTCGTTGCCGGCCGTTTCCTGGGCCAATTTCGAGAACTCGTCCGACGCGGCGCTGAGATTGCGATCGATTTCGGTCGCATGCTCCTGAACGGTTTCCGCCGGGATCACGCTATAGCTGCGGCCATAGTAGCCGAGCGTTTCCGCGTGGTTGATCGCCCCTTGGTAGTAGGCGCCGGCCGTGTGGGGACGGAAGTATTCGCCGGTAATCTTGCGGTCAGCCCGAAACGACGGATCGACGGCCAGAGCTGACTGGGCGCAGGCGAACGCACCGGCAGCCGCCACGACAAAAAACAGACGTTTGTACATCAGTTGATTCTCCTGGGAATGGAAACACAAACACGACAACGGTAGGTCACAGAACGTGCTTGTGCGCCGAGGAAGAATCGCGATCCGGGGGGCCTGGTCGGCCGGGTTCTCATATAGTTAATGTCATCTGACCGCAAGCCGCCTGTGTCGTCGGCACGACGGCAAGTCGGTGTGCGAGATTGCGGTCGCTCAGGCGGAGCGATGCCCAATCACCACGTGCTGCATGGTCGGTTCCAGCGCAAAGCACTCGCTGCGCTCGAAGCCGGCGCTCTGGAACATCGCGTCGTACTCGCGGAACGTGTAGGCGTCGCCCGCGGGCGTGGTGGCCAGCATGATCAAGGCGAAGGCCGCCGAGTCCGCCGGCGCCACTCGGCTGTCGTCGGGCACGAACTCCAAGGCCACGGCGCGGCCGCCCGGCTTCAAGGCGGCGTGAACTTTTTGCAAGATCGCCTCGTTCGCCGCAGCGTCGAAGTGGTGCAGGAAGTTTGTCAGCAGGACGACGTCGTAGCCCTC
>DASZUP010000743.1:0-3483 GCA_035547635.1 Pirellulales bacterium | reverse complement strand
ATTGAAGCTGCCGGGCCGGTGCGCCGTTGAAGACCACTACGTCGAGACTGGCCCGGCAGTTGTTCGTCCAGACCTGTACCGGCATCACGTCCTTCACGCCGGCTAATTTCGCGATGCGGCCGGCGTAGTCCTGCGGCAAGCGGCTGCTCGTCGGACAGAAGCGGTTCTCCTGGAACACGATCAGCGTCCGCTGAGCGTCTTCGTCCGCCGTCAGCCGCTCCAGCCCCTGCTGGACCGAACCGACGAAACAGAACACGAACAGCGCCACCGCCGCACCGCTGACCGTCAGCAGCGTGCGCGCCTGGCGTCGCCAGAGACTTTTGATCACATACGGGGCAAATCGCAGCAAGGTTTATCTCCTCTTTACTACCCTGCCGTGGAAAGGCGAGGCGCCGATGCCGCGCGGGCGGAGCCCTGTTCACTGACAAACTGGCCGCGGTCGAGTGCTAACCGGCGCGAGCCGATCGCGGCGACCGTCTGGTCGTGCGTGACCATCAACATCGTCATGCCGAGTTCCTCGTTCAGCCGCTTGAGCAGCACCTGAATTTGTTCGCTGGTCGTTGCGTCGAGACTGCCGGTCGGCTCGTCCGCCACGATCACCGTCGGATTAGCGACAATCGCCCGGGCGATGCCGACGCGCTGCTCCTGCCCGCCGGAAAGCTGCCGCGGATAATGATCGGCCCGGTCACTCAGGCCTACGGCTTCCAGCGCAATCTCGACCCGCTTGCAGCGCTCGCTTCGCGACATGGGCAGCAGCAACAGCGGCAGTTCGACGTTTTCATACGTCGTCAGCACCGGAATCAGGTTGTGCGTCTGAAAGATATAGCCCAGATGGGCAGCGCGCCAGTCGGCCAGCTTGCTTCGCGATAGACGAGTGACTTCCGTTCCCGCCACGGTGATCGTGCCGGCATCGGCCTTATCGATGCCGGCCACCAGGTTGAGCAACGTGCTTTTGCCCGTACCGCTGGGGCCCATCAGAACGACGAACTCTCCCTGTTCAATGTCCAGGCTGACGTCGTCCAAAGGAGTGATCGTTTCGTCCCCTTTGCGGAAACATTTGGTCAGGTTGCGAATTTCAACGAGTGCCATGGGAAACTCACTTTGGTTCTGTGTCTTTCACGAGCCCCACGCACCGGCCCGGGCGCCTGGGTGCCGAGCCCAGGCGCCCTCTCAAGAGGTTCATCAATTTTCTCCTAGCACGGCACTGCCCGACGGAGCCTGCGAAACCAAGCCAATACTGCCGTCTTCGCCGGTGATTTCAATACGGTCGCCGTCGACGAGGCCTTCGCGGCCGCCGGCGATCAGCCGATCGGTCGGCGTCAGTCCTTCGAGCGCTTCGACGAGTTCTTCTGTTCCCGCCTTGCCCAACCGAATGCTTCTCCGTCGGGCGAAGCCGCCGGAGTCCGCGATCCACACCGTGGCAGCATCGCCTTCCGAGTCGACCAGGCGCCGCGAAATCAGCAGCCGCTCTTGCTGCTCGGAGTCTTCCTGCTCGGCGCCTGGCTGTTCGGGAGCCAGAAACGTCGCCGTCGCCAGCATTTCCGGGCGGATGGTCGATGGCGGCGAAAGTATAGCGACCTTCACCTCGAGCGTGTTTTTCTGCACGTTCGCCTGCGAGGTCGCATAAAGCACCTTTCCGGCGATCGGTTCTTTGGCCGAGGCGGTTTCGATCTGCACGGGCTGGCCGGGCTGAACCAGCGGCACATCTTCCAGCCGCACGTCTGCGCGCAGTTGCAGCATTTGCGGATCGTAAAGCGTGATCACGGTATTGGCCCCCTGCTCGCCAGCGGGCGCCATGCCCATCAGCCGCGAGCCGGGCTGCGCCACCAACGAGAGCACCCGTCCTACGGCCGGCGACTTGACGACCATCCGCTCGACACGCAGTTGGGCGGTTTGTACCGCCAACTCCGCCAGACGCTCCCGGGCTTGAGCCGCCTTGAGCCGCGCCGTCGCGTCGGCCGCCTGGCGGTTTTCATCGATCAAAAGTTCCAGTTGGCGAGCCAACGCATCGTGCCGTTTCTGCAAGGCTTTCGCCTCGCGCGCCAGACGCGGTCGCCGCTCTTTTAATTCCTTCAACTCAGCCGTGGCGCGGCCCAGTTCGCTTTGCGCCGCTTGAACTATGCGCGTCGCTACGGCGGAACCCGCGGCCTGCTTGCCGCTCAGGTTCTGCCGTGCATACTCCACCCGCGCCTCGGAAGCCTCAATCAGAAAAGGAATCTTCGCAATTTCGGTCTCGGTCTTGGCCAGCAACGAATCCGCCTCGGAAAGCGCCGCCTCCAGGTGGACTGGGTTCTCCAATTTCATCCGGGCCGAGTGTAGCTCGGCCTGGGCGCTTTCTGTTTCGGCCGAGCGCAAAGCCGCATCAGCCTGAGCCTGTTCCAGCGCCAGCTTCGCATCGGCGTCGACCATCCGGGCCACCGGCTCGCCTTGTACGATCTGCTGGCCTTCCACCACCAGAAGTTCCGAGACAATGCCTTCGGTCAGCGCCGAAACGATAATCGGCGTCGGCCGAGGCTCAATCCAGCCAGCCGCCTGAAACAGCGGCGTGCCCGCCTGCTGCACCTTGGCGCGCGCCACGATCACCGGCACGACCGTCACGCCCTTCGCCGTCAACAAGCGATCACGCGCCGCCCAACCGAGCATGGCCATAAAGCCCAGCAGCACGACGCCGGGCAGCACGTAACGCGACAGCACGGCGCGACGGCGTTTGCGCTGCGGAGCGCCCGCCGCGCCGCGGTCGAGCGCCAATTGACGCAGATCGAGATCAGTCGCCATAGCTTGTCGCTCCCGTCAGTTTACACGTCACAACGACCGCAGGGCCGGAGCCGAAATCGCAAGACGCCGGCTCCAGCCTGCACGCGATCCGCTCAGTCCTTGGCCACGTAAACCTTGTCGGCCATCACGGTCAGGTTTCCTTGCTCGTCTTGTTTTGCCTTGCCGCGGACGACGACTTTCGAAAGCTCCTTGACGCCGAGCAATTCGCGCGCGTCTTTCGAGACCGGCTTGCCGTCGGCGCCAACGATTTTGACCAGGGCCGAGTTGTCCTTTAACTGGTCCGTGTTGCAGCAGTAATCCCAGGGCGTCGGGCAGCCTTCGTCGGCGCTGCACGGCGGGATGGCAAGATCCACGATCGTAAAGGCCGCCACGCCTTCCACAAACGGCTCTTCCGAGCCGCCAATCAGTCCTTCCACGGCGACTTCGCCTTCGCCCGCGTCACTCTTGCGAGCCGCCGCAACGCCTTGCGCATCGGCCGGTTTTTCCGTCAACAAGTAAGCGTTCTCCGGCGCCTCGGCCGCGTCTGCGGCGCCCGTTGCGGACGCCTGGGATGAAGGCTCTGAAGAGGGCTGCGAGCAACCGGCGGCCAGTCCAGCGATCAGGGCCAGCAGTCCCCAAGCGTTCATAAACTTCGACATTTCCATTCTCCTGACGGTCTTCGATACGGAACGATTCATTTCAACACAAGAACTCAAGTCGCTTTCAAAC
>DASZUP010000742.1:0-3891 GCA_035547635.1 Pirellulales bacterium | reverse complement strand
CGGATCGAGCAGGTAGGGACCGACGCGGACCTGGCCGGCGTCCCAGTCGCTGAGTCCGTTGATGCAACGCAGCAAGGTCGATTTGCCGCCGCCGCTGGGCCCCAGCACGGCTACGGTCTGACCGGCTCGCACGGCGAGACTCACCTGGTCCAACACCAGTCGCTCGCCGAATCGCTTGGTGAGTCCGGCGATGTCGATCAGCGGATCGCTATTGGCGGCGGCGCCGTCTGCGGAAGTTTGCGTCAACGCGGCGTCCCCCAGCGACGTTCCAGATAACGGGAGAGATAACCGAGCGGGACCGACATGGCCAGGTACAGCGCCGCGGTCAGCAATCCCAACTCGACGAACTTGAAACTGGATCGAGACAGCAGCAAGTACTCTTTGGTCAATTCGCGGACCGCAATCACGCTGACCAGGCTGGTGTCTTTGAACAAAGCCACCAGATCGTTGGTCATCGGCCCCAGCGCCGTGCGCAGCGCCTGCGGGAAGATGACGCGCCGGAACGCCAAAGCGTCGGACATGCCCAAGGCTCGGGCCGCTTCCCACTGCCGCCGCGAGACGGATGAAATCGCACTGCGGTAGATCTCTGCTTCGTAGGCCGCGTAGTTCAGGCCGAATCCGAGAATCGCCGTATAGACCGCGGGCAGTTGCACGCGGTAATCGGCCAGGTAATAGGCCAGACCGAAGTAAAGAAAGAACAGCACCAGCAGCAGCGGCACGCCGCGAAAGAACTCAATGTACGCTAGCGCCGCCCAGCGCACCGGCGCCGGTCCATAGAGCCGGCAGATGCAGACCAGCAGACCGATCAGCATGGCCAGCAGCATGCTGCAAAGCGTAAGCAGCACGGTCATGCCAGCGGCCCTGACGAGCAACGGCGCGTATTGGTCGAACGTCCAGAGCTGCGCCGAGGCGGCGATGATGTTCACTTCGACCTGCTGAATTGCGCCGTCGTCTGCTTCCGTAGGGCGTCCTTGGGAATCGAAGCCGAGCCCTTGAAGCTCTGCAGCGGCGTGGGGCGGGCGGGCCAGTCGAGCCTGGCTTTCGTCCCATAGCCGCCAGCGCACCAGGATCTCTCGCAAACGGCCGTCAGCCATCAATTCGCCCAGCGCTTGATTGACAGCGGCAAGCAGCGATTGATCCTGCTTCTGCACGGCGATGCCGTAGGCGCCCTCTCCCAAACGTTCGCCGATCGGCTTGAGTTGGGCCGCCGTGGCGCCGTAATAGGTGACGATCGGCGTGTCGAGCAGCACGGCGTCGAGGCGGCCCAACTCGAGATCGAGGAAGGGTTCCACCTGGCCTTCGAAAGCGACCGTTCGAATCGCCCGGCGGCTTAACAATCGTTCCGCGGCGCTGCCGGCCAGGGTGCCGACCAGTCGGTCGCTGCAATCGTCGAGACTTTGAATCTTCTTCTCGTCGCGACGTACGACGAGCTGCTGAGCGTAGATAAAGTAAGGCCGCGAGAACGAGACGACGGCCTGATTCTCGGGCGTGATCTCAAAGCCGCTGAGAATGCAATCGAAATCGCCCTTGGCCAGCCCGAGCGGCAAGCTGACCCACTCGTACTGCGCGAACTCGGCGCGCAACGGAATACCCAACCGGCGCCCGATCGACTCGGCCAAGGCATCGGCGATCTCTACTTCAAAGCCGATCACGCGCGCCGGATCTTGCGGATCTCTCAATTGAAACGGGGCGCCCCCTTCCGCATCGCCGCCCCAACGCAGAATGCCCGAGGCGAATCGCTGGCGCAGTTGCGGGTCATTGAGATCGGCGGCAAGAGCCGAGCTGGCAAAAGCGCAGATCAGAAAAGCGACAGCCAAGACGGCGAGCCGTGCGAGTCCCTTTTCCCGTTGGGAGAGGGTGAGGGTGGGCTGTTGAAAAAGCCGAGCAGTGGGCAAACTGGCGGCAATGGGTCTTGGCAGATTTGTTTCGATGGAATTTCGCCACTGGTAACAAGAACTCTCGGCTACGTGGCGAGCTTGGCGGAGACTGCCCACCGCGGACATCCGCCGCAACCGAGAGGAAGGCAGGCATGCGATTTGTCGGATCGCGGTTAATGCAAAACGCAAAATGCAAAACGCAAAATGCAAAATGGCGAAAAGAGAACGCCCGTCCGGGTTCGCCCGACGCCCACTCAAAACCCGGCAGGGCTGACGGATTTCCAGTTTTGCGTTTTGCATTTTGCGTATTGCATTTTGACTTTTCAACGTCGCTTGCGTCCCTCACGCCGGTTGCTGCTGCGTGATGCAATGAAAAGCGCCCAGGCCCCAGGCCAGCTCGACGGCGCGCAACCCGCGCACCCGGCGGCCGGGGAACAACTCGGCCAGAGTCTCCAAGGCAATGCGGTCGGCCGGGTCGTCGAATTGCGGCACGATCACCAGCCCATTGGCAATATAAAAGTTCATGTAGCAGGCCGGCAAACGGTGCTGTTCATGAAACACGGGCCGCGGCATGGGCAGCGTGACGACTTCCAACGCGCGGCCCTGTTCGTCGGTCGCCGCGCGCAGCCGCTGCAGATTATCCCGCAATGGCCGATAGTTCACGTCGGCCGGATCATCTTCCAGCGCCGCCACCACGGTGCGCGGCGCCACGAACCGCGCCAATTCGTCAATGTGGCCGTCGGTGTCATCGCCGGCGATCCCTTGGCCGAGCCAGATGACGTGCCGCGCCGCCAGGTAATCGGCCAGGTATCGCTCGATTTCCGCCCGCGAAAGCTGCGGGTTGCGATTGGGGTTGAGCAAGCACTCTTCCGTCGTCAGCACGGCGCCTTGGCCGTTGGGATCCACGGCGCCGCCTTCCAGAATGATACCGGGCTCGAAGCGGCGAAAGCCGAGCTTTTCCGCAATCCGCCGCGGGACTTGCTGATCGCTATCGAACGGCGGATACTTGCCGCCCCAGGCGTTGTAGCCCCAGTGGACCAAGGCCGGCGGCAGTTCCGGCGGGCCGACCAGGAAGGTCGGACCGTGATCGCGCGTCCAGGCGTCGTTGGTCGGGATGTCGTGCAACGTGACCTGCGGCAAATGACCGACCATCTCCCTGGCCTCGGCCAGCGCCGCCTCGCCGCCGGCGAGAATGTTGACCGGCTCAGCCTCAGACAGCGTGCGGACCAACTCGGCCCAGACGCCGGGGATCGGTTCGAACCGCCCGGGCCAGCTCTCGCGGTTATGGGGCCAACTCAGCCAGGTCGCCGCATGCGGCTCCCACTCCGCCGGCATGCGATAGCCGAGCGCCGCGGGAGGAAGGTCGGAAGTCGGAGGTCGGAGGTCGGAAGACACTTTTGCGTTTCAACTCCTGCTGCGGCGCGTAATCGCTGACGTATAGAACTTTACCTTACGAGTCGGAACTTAGAATCTCCGACCTCCGATTTCCGACTTAGTCCAAGTACCGCTTCGTCAAATCGCCATACGCGTCGATGCGGCGATCGCGCAGAAACGGCCAGTGCGTACGGACGACGTCGATCTGATCGAGATTGCACTCGACGAGCAGAGTCTCTTCCGCATCGTGACTGCCGCGGGCCAGCAGGTTGCCGTTCGGATCAGAAACGAACGAGGCGCCCCAGAATTCCAGATTGCCTTCCGTGCCCACGCGGTTGGCCGCCGCCACAAATACGCCGTTGGCAATCGCATGGCTGCGCATCATGGTTTCCCAGGCGGAGTGCTGGCTGACGCCGTATTCAGCCTTTTCGCTCGGATGCCAGCCGATGGCCGTCGGATAGAAGATGATCTCGGCGCCAGTGAGGGCCGTCAGCCGGGCCGCTTCGGGATACCATTGGTCCCAACAGACGCAAACGCCGATGCGGCCGAACCGCGTGTCGCAACTGGAGAAGCCCAGGTCGCCGGGCGTGAAGTAGAACTTCTCGTAATACAGCGGGTCGTCGGGTATGTGCATCTTGCG
>DASZUP010000741.1:0-7277 GCA_035547635.1 Pirellulales bacterium | reverse complement strand
AATTTTCCCGACGACTCGAAGGCCAGTACCGCCAGGGTCCATCGCGGCATGGCCAAGATGCGGCAGGCCGTCGATGGCGCTCGCAACTGGTCGAATACGCTGGATACGGCCAAGTCGCTGATTGGCGAGATCTCCACGGAGAAAGATTTCGGCGAAGCTCGCAAGGAGCTGGCCGCGTTGCTGCCCAAGATCGCCGCGGGACTCGCCGACCAGGCTCGAGAGCAACGAGACGCGTCGCTGGTCGACAAGTCCAAAGCGACGCTCAAGCTGATCGACAAATACGTTCCCAAGACGTTGATGCCGACGCAGAAGGTGGCCGATGTCACTGCGTCGCTCGGACTCACCGAGCGCATATTGGGGCGCGACGCCGCATTGGCGACCACGCTCAAGGCCATCCAGCAGGCGATCGCGGAAAATCAGCCGCAAAAGGCCTATGCGGAGCGAAAGCAGTTATTGAAGAACTATCCGGACTTGTTGAGCAACGAGCAATTACAAAAGGCCGTCTTGTCGCTTTCTGAGGCCGAACAACAGGAAGTGAGGTACGTGGCAGAGAACAAGCCGGCCGCCGCGGCTGCCGATGCGTCGCCGGTCGAAGTCGAAGTGGTGCTGGCCAATCGGCGCGGAAGCGATGCGCCGGGCATGGCCGGGCGCATGACCTACGCCCTGGCCGGAGGCGCCGCCTTCGCCTTGCAAGCGGCCGACGGCAAGGTGCTTTGGCGCCGCTTCGTAGGGTACGACGCAGATTTCACGCCCCTGCCGATTGCGCCCGATCCAGCCAGCGACGTTTTGATCTCCGACGCGGCTCGTAACGAGATTGCGCGAGTGGAAGCCGCCAGCGGCCAGGTGCGCTGGCGGCACGTCGTGGGAGAACCGTTCGACGCCCATCCGGTGCTGTCTCGCAATCAGGTCTGGGTCGCTACGCGGTCCGGTAGGCTGGTCGTCATTGACCTGGAGTCGGGCGATTCTCCCGGCTACGTGAAGTTGCCCCAGGGGATGCGCGTCGGGCCGGCTTTCGATTCTCGCGGCCAGACGTGCTATCAGTTGGGCGAGAACTCCAACCTGTTCGTCATTTCGCCGCAAAGCCACGAGTGCCGCGAAGTGCTGTATCTGGGGCACGAGCCGGAGAGCGTTCGCGTGCCTCCGCTGGTCGTCAGCCCGTACGTATTCGTTTGCGAGAATCGCGGCGCCGACGATGCCGTGATGCACGTGCTGCTGACCGACGAGCAAGGCTTGTCGCTCCGGCCGGCCCAGGCCTCCGTAACGCTGAGCGGACACGTCCAATCGCCGCCGGTGGTCGCGGGCAGAACGCTGGTGGTGACGACCGACCGCGGCGCCATTTACTCGTTCGAAATCAACGCGCCGGATCCGGGGCCGCCGCTGACCAAGGTTGCGGAAAAGCCTGCGGACGACTCGGCGCCGCTGGCGCGTTATGCGCTGTTACGGAATTCGCAGCTTTGGATCGCCGGCTTGGGACTAACCCGCTTTGATATTCAACAGGCGCGCGGACGGTTGGAGCCCAAGTGGATCCACGACGAAGGAGACACATTCCTCGCCGCGCCGACGGTTGAAGGCGACGTGGTGTTCCTGACGCGGCGGAAAAAGAACCAGAGCGAAGTGCTCGTCTCCGCCACCAAGGCGGGCGACGGCTCTCGCTACTGGGAGGCCCAACTCGCCGCGCCGCCCGCCGGAACGCCCATGACCGGAAAGGCCGATGGCGTGATGACCGTGCTGAACACGGCCGGTTCGCTGTTTGAAGTCCCGACCGCGGACCTTTCCGGCCGGGTCATCCAAGACCGAGCCGTAGCTTCGACCGACGTGGAGCAGTCATTTCCTGAACGCGCCTCGCCCGCCGTGCTGGCAGACGGCAGCCTGGCCCTGGCTGGCACGGGCCAGCCCAAGGCGCTGATAGCGGACGACTCAGAAAAGCGGGGGTTGCGATGGCTGCAACTGCCCGATCCGCTGGGAACGCTGCCAATCGGTTTTGGCGGCGGACTGCTGGCGCCGGGGCGGCTGGGGCAAGTGTTTGTGCTCGATCCGGCAACCGGGCGTCAGTTGATCGCCCCGTTCCAGCCTCGCCTAAGCGGCGATGAACCTTATGCCTGGGGACTGCCTGCCCGCTTGGGCGAGAAGGAAATGCTTTTAGCCGATGGACGCAAGACGCTATTCCGGCTGGGAACGGCTCCGCAGCCGCAGCCCCATCTCGTCGCTCTGGCAACAGCAGAACTGCTGGGGCCGATTACGGCCCCGCTCGCGGTGCTGGAAAAAACGGCCTACGCCGTCGACGGAGCGGGTGAATTGCGTTCCTACGCGCTGCCGGGGCTGAAAGCCGGGCCGAGTTGGCCGCTCGGCGGCGTCCAGTGGGGTCCTGTCCGGCTCGGCGATCAGGCTCTGACGCTCACGTCAGGGGGCGAACTCGTCTGTTTTGACGATCAGCGTCAGCAAGTCTGGAAGGTCGCCTGGCCGCACGGTCCGGTGGCCGGCGCGGCGGTAGACAAAGACAGTTACCTGCTGGCTTCCGTGTCGGGTTCGGTGCTCCGCATTGCGGCCGGCTCAGGCGCCGAGCAAAGCAAGGTCGACGTGGGCGAGCCGCTTGGAGCGGGGCCCGTCGCAGTCGGCAACCGGCTGTGGCTCGCCGGCCACGGCGGCACGCTGTTGTGCGTCGCCGCCCCCTGAATACGCTTGCCTTTAACTTCCGTTGCCGCATGCTCTCTACCGCTTACTTCCCCGTTCCTCTGCCGATCGCCGCTCGTCGCTGGGCCTTGGGACTCGCCGTCCTTGGCGCCTTGGCGGCATGGCACATTTCGGCGCAACCCAGCGCCGGCCAGGACGGCGGGCTTTCCTTTGCCGGCGAAGACGCCGACATTCCGTTGTACGAGCAGGAACCCTACGACGAAATCGTCCTGGACGATGAAGACAAAACCGTCGTTCGGGTCATGCCGCTCGATTTGCCGGATCGTCGCGTGCCCGACAAAGACACGCTCAAACGAAATGCCAAGCTGATCGCCAAGAAGCTCGACGATCCGACGGAAGAATACGAGATTCTTTGGAAGGACATCGCCGAGGTCCGGCTGTTCGAACAGATGGTGCTGAAGCAGGCCGTCGACCTGGTGGACGCGGCGAAGACGGACCCTCGCAAGTTCGACGAGGCCTTTGCCTATTTCGATTTTCTCAAGCACCAATATCCTAAGACGAAGGATCTCGACGCCTCGCTGGAAGAATATCTTTACGAAGACGCAGGGCATTGGCACCAGCAAGGCACGTATGAAAACGCCCTGGTATTGCTCGACGAGTTGTACCGGCTCAATCCCAAACACCCCAAGCTGGAAACGGCGCTCGGCGCCACGATGCAGAAAATCGCCGAAGAGATGGTGTCGCAGGACGACTATCCCGGCGCCCGCCAGATGATGGCCCGGTTGAATAAGAAATTTCCCAAGCATCCCGCCATCGCTCAACTTGAAGGGCAATGGTCGGACGAGGCGAGCAAGCTGTTGGCTTCCGCACGCGAGCAGGCGGCGGCGGGCAAGCTCAGAGAAGCCTGGGACGCCAGTCTGCGGGTGCTCTACGTCTATCCCAAGGTGCGCGATCTCAAGCCGTTCATGAACGACTTGTACTCGAAATATCCGCGGGTTAGCGTCGGCGTGTCGCTGCCCGCGGGCAAGTCGCCCGCCGACCGCCTCTTCGACTGGGCTGCCCGGCGCAGCGGCCGCCTGCTCAACCGCCGCCTTGTCGAATTCAAAAATCCGGGCGCCAACGGGGGCGTCTACGTCTGCCCCTTCGGACCGGTCGCTCTGACGGACATCGGCCGGCGCCTGGAGTTTCAATTGCGGCAAGGGATTCGCTGGTCGGGCGGCGAGCAATTGACCGGCTTCGACATTGCACGGCGGTTATTGTCCCTGGCGGATCGCGGTCTTCCCGGTTCCGATCCTGATTGGGCGGAACTGTTCGGAGGCGTCGAGGTGCTGGATGTCTTTAACGTCAGCGTCGACTTGCGTTGGACCCACGTCCAGCCGCTGGCATTGCTGGACACGCCGTTGGCTTCCGGCTTGGACGGCGAGTTGGCCGCGACGGTCGGCCCCTATGCCTTGCTGGAGCGCGTCGACGGCCGGACCAATTACACGGCCAACGACGGCTATTTCGACGCGCAGCCTGGCGAGCCTCAGGAAATCATCGAGCGCCGCTTTGACGAGTCCGGAGAGGCATTGCACGCCATGCACGCGGGCGAGATTCAAGTGATCGATCGTCTGCGCCCCTGGGAGGTGGAAAAGTTTCGCAGCCAGCCCGACGTCGTCGTAGAAGAGTACTCCTTGCCCACCGTTCACTGCCTGCTGCCCAACCGAGCGCATCCGTTCACCGGCCATCGTTCTTTCCGCCGGGCCCTGGTCTACGGCATCGATCGCGAAAAGATTCTCAACGAACTCTTGTTGCGCGGGGCTGAACGCAAAGGTTGCCAATTGGTCAGCGGTCCGTTTCCCATCGGGACGGGTTTGGATGACCCATTGCGATACGCCTACAACACGGAGGTCGCCGTGCGGCCGTGGAATTTCCGCTTGTCGCTGGCGCTTTCTGGCATCGCTCTGCACGACGTCGCGGAGGCCGCCAAGAAGAAGAAAGAGCCGGAGATCACGGCCATTCCGCCTCTCGTATTGGCCTACCCCGCACACGAGCCGGCCCGCATTGCCTGTACTGCCATCCAACGGCATCTGAAGGCGGTGCAGATTCCCGTCACGCTGCGCGAATTGGAACCCGGCCAGGCCTTTCCCCCGGATGACAAGTACGATCTGGTCTATGCTGAATTGACAATGCAGGAACCGTTGGTCGACGCCGCTCGGCTATTGGGCCCCGAGGGAATCGCCGGCGGGGCGACGCCCTATATGGTTTTGGCGCTGCGGCAGCTCAGCGCGGCGGCGGGATGGTCGGCGGCGCGGAAGAAGCTGCAGCAGATCCACCAGCTTTGCGACGACGACACGGCCGTCATTCCGTTATGGCAACTGACCGAATTCTTCGCCTATCATCGCAGTCTGGAGGGAATCGGCTCGCGTCCGGTCGCCCTCTACCAGAATGTCGAGCAATGGCGAGGCCAATTCCAGTTTCCCCGGGAGACGCCATGAAAGCCGTAGGGACATCAGCACTGAAGCGCCGCCGGGCGTCTGGGGCTTTCGCCTGGCTAGCGGCCATTTATGCGGCGAGTTTCTGCCTGCCTTCGCCTCTCTACGCGCAGACGACGCAATCCGTCTGGGAGCTGACGCCGTATCGAATTTGCGTGCTGGTCGCGGCGGCGCCGAAGCCGGAGATCACGCCGCGGCTGGTCGAGCGAGTCCGGGCCGTGATTGCCGAGCGGGCGGATACGGCGGTCGGCGGCTGCTGGGACCTGCGCGTCGAGGCGGCGCCCGCGGCGCTGCAACCCGCGATGCTCGCCTCATTAGGGAAATTGCCTTTCGAGCAATTGCCACAGGAACTGCTCGATGGCGACGACGACAAGGCGATCCTGGCGGCCATCGACTATCGCAACGGCTCGTTCCTGGTCGAAGCGCGCGACTTTGACTTACGGTGTCGTCTCCACGCGCCGCCTGTTCGCCGGGCGGCGCGCAGCCGGGCGACGCTCGGCGACGACGCGTTTCGCGCCGTCGCCGCGGCCTTTGCGCCGCTGGCGCAAATCGAAAAGGTCGAAGACAAGCAGGCGACGCTCCGGTTACGCGCCGCGGCCTTGCCCGTTATTGACCCGTCGCTGACGGCGGCCCAGCCAGGCGATATGTTCCGCGGCGTGATTCGCTTCAATGACCGCGATGGCAAGCTCCGCAAACTGATGCCGCTGGACTGGACGTTTCTAGGCGTCGAACAAGTAAGCGGTCCCGAGTTGACCTGCACGTTGTACAGCGGGCTGCGCAGCCCGCTGAGCGGACGCCGGCGCGGTCGTATCGAACAGCTTGCGTTGCTGACGCGCCCGCCGGGCGGCACGACTCGTTTGCAACTCACGGCGCGACCGACGGCCGACGATGCCGATTCCGGCCGTCCGCTGGCAGGCTACGCGATCTACGCTCACCCCGCCGGATCGCCGACAACGGAGCTGCTCGGTCGCACGGACGGATTTGGAGAGTTGCCGATTCCCGCGACGAACAGCCCCGTGCGGATCTTGCTCGTCAAGCATGGCGGCGAACCGCTGGCCCGGCTGCCGATCATGCCCGGGCTGGAACCGCTGGTGCAAGTGATCATCGCCGACGACGATCAGCGGCTGGCGGCCGAGGGCATGGTGACCGGATTGCAGGAGAACTTCGTTGAGTTGGTGGCCAACCGCGCCGTCCTGATGTCGCGGATTCGCGCCCGCATTCGCGAAGGCAAGCTGGATGAGGCCAAGCTGCTGATGGAAGAGCTGCGCAAATTGGGCCGCCAGGACGATCTCTCGCTGATGATCGATCTTCGCAAGCGGACCGCAGCCTCGCCCGATGCTCGCATGCAGCGCAAGATTGACCGGTTGTTTGAAGACACGCGTGAAATCGTCAACCACTTCCTCAACCAGTCGGAAATCAACCGCCTTGAGAGCGAGTTAGCCGCGGCGTTGCGCGGCGAACCTCTGCCGCCTGACGAGAAGGTTGAGTCGGGCGGCTGACGCGACTTCAAGGCGCTACGGCGCCGCGGTCAGCGCGGCGTAGATCAGGCTGATAAGGATGGCCGCCAGCGTGCCTAGTGCGGTCATGATGCCGACGAAGATCAGCGCTTTGACGGAATTCGGCAAGTCGCGGATGTTGGCATTCCAGCGCAGCGGCTGCAGTTCCGGGGCGAACAGCGGCAGGGTTTCTTCGCTGGCGCCGGCCATCGGCTGCGTTCCCAAAGAAAGCTGGCTGGGACTGTCCCCTTGGCCGGGCTCATCCAGAGGCTGGATCGAGAAATTGGGTTCCGTATCACTCACGCTTTGCGGCGCCACGGCGCGTCGAGTTCCGGAGGGAATTGGAATGGGCGCCGCCACTCGCACGTCGTGACTGAGCGCCAGCGATTCGCTGTTGGCCCAGGGCGCCAGCCGAGTGATCACCTCGCCCGCCGACTGAATGCGTTCTTCCGGCTTCTTGGCCATCATGTCGGCGATGACTTCCACAAACTCGTCGCTCAGTTCCGCGTTCAAACGCCTCGGATCGAGCGGCATTGTCTGGCAATGATTGCGAGCCTTATCGCGCGCCGTGCCGCCGGGAAACGGCACCTTGCCGGTCACCGCATAGTAAAGCGTGCAGCCCAACGCGTAGATATCGCTGACCGGGGTAGGGCGGTCCGGGTCGGTAATCTGCTCC
>DASZUP010000740.1:0-2720 GCA_035547635.1 Pirellulales bacterium | reverse complement strand
AAGCCAGCGGCATTCGCTCAAACTGCGGAACCAGGTCAGTTGGCGCTTGGCGAACTGCCGGGTGCGGGTTTTGATCAGGGCAATTGTTTCCGCAAGATCCCGTTGGCCGGTAAGATGTTCCAGCACCTCTCGGTAGCCGAGCGCTTGTCGGGCCGTGAGGCTCAGGTTTACGTCGCGGTCCAGCACTGCTTCGATTTCCGCCACCAGGCCTGCGTCGAACATGGCATCGACGCGGGCGTCAATGCGGGCGTACAGCGTCTCTCGCGGCCAGTCGAGCACGAAGACCCGGCACTGGTCGGCCGGGCGGGCGGCGTCAAATTGCTGCTGCCACTCGCTGATCGGGCGGCCTGTCTTCTCGTAAACTTCCAAGGCTCGGATCAACCGCCGCATGTCGTTCGGGTGCAAGCGTTCCGCCGCCGCCGAGTCGACCGAGGCCAATTGTTCGTGCAGCCACTGCGGGCCGTGAGCCTCGGCCTGGCGCTGCCAGCGTCGGCGCAGTTCCCAGTCGGCGGGGGGCCCTTCGAAAATACCTCGCAGCAAAGCCTTTAGGTACAAGGGCGTGCCGCCGACAAATAGCGCCTGGCGGCCGCGAGAGCGAATGTCGGCCACGCTCTGCTCGGCTGCTGCAAGATACTGGGCCAGGCTGAATTCCTGCTCGGGCTCGATGACGTCGATCAAATGATGCGAGACGATCCGCCGCTCTTTGAGCGTCGGTTTGGCCGTGCCAACATCGAGCCCCCGATACAAAGCCATGGAATCAAGTGATACGATTTCCGCATTGAGCCGCTGGGCTAACTCCAAGCCCACAGCGGTTTTGCCGCCCGCCGTCGGTCCGGAAAGGAACCAGCAATCAGCCAGCGGCGGAGCAGCGACCATACGGAATTCTGACTTGACCTTGCTCGGTCGGCGAGAAGTAATGGCAGATACGCGGCGATCAAACGCAGATTGCCGGGCCGGCCGATTGCCGCTAACCGCCTTTGAATTTACACTTTAGGATTCTAATATCGGCGATGACGACCGCTGGCGCCGTGGGGACGCCGGCAAATCGGCGGATTGGGCATTGCTCCGAAATGCTCGCCGTGCGAAACGACTTAGGACTGATTGTGATCCGTGGTGCGCGTTTTGGAAAGGCTGGCTCCGTTGAGCAATAACGAGACCGTGTTCGCCCAGTTGATGGCGACGATCAACGATCGCAAGGCCCGACCCTCGGAAAAGTCGTACACCAGCCAGTTGCTGGCCGGCGGGGCGCCGAAAATCCGTAAAAAGATTGTCGAGGAAGCGGCGGAGATCTTCGAAGCGGCCGGCCTGCCTGCGGCGGATGGGCGAGAGCCCTTGATCCGCGAGACGGCCGATCTCCTGTACCACTTGCTCGTCTTGCTCGCGAACCACGATATTCAACTGGCGGACGTCGAGGCCGAACTGGCTCGGCGGTTCGGCATGTCCGGCCTGGAAGAAAAGGCGTCGCGCTCGCGGAAAGCAGACTCTTGAAAACGGGCTCGTACGCACGGTCACCCGCGGTACGGGTGGCGCCGCCTGGCCGGCATTGAGCCTTCTGGCAAACTTCAGACTTCAGACACGAATTGCTTTGAGATGATGAACTTTCGTATTGGCGTGCCGAGCAAGGGCCGGCTTTCCGAACTGGCCGCCGACTTGTTGAAGCAAGCCGGCTTGAGTTTTCGACGCTCGGACCGGAGCCTGTTCGCCCGCTGCCGCGACATGGCGATCGACGTGACCTTTTTGCGCACGGAAGATATTCCCGTCTTGTGCGCGGAAGGCGCAATCGACATGGGCATTACGGGCAGCGACCTGGTGGCCGAAAGCGGCGCCGAAGTCCTGGAGCGGCTGAGTCTGGGCGTCGGCCAGTGCCGCCTGGCCATCTGCGTGCCGGAGGAAAGCGAGATTCGCGAACCGCGCGAGTTGCACGGTTGCCGCGTCGCCACCAGCTTTCCGAACAACACGCTCGCGTATCTGAAAGAGCACGGCGCCGCGCCCCATCTGGTCAACCTCTCGGGTTCGGTCGAAGTGATGATCGCTCTCGGCGTCGCGGACGCGATTGTCGACCTGGTCGAGACGGGCAGTACGCTCGCCGCGAATCACCTGCGGATCCTGGATGAAATCGGCCGTTACCAGACCGTGCTGATCCAGAACCGCGACTGCAAACAGACCGAGATTGCCGACCGCGTCGTCCGCCGCCTGGAAGGCGTGGTCATCGCCCGGGCCTATTCGCTGTTGGAGTACAACGTGCCGCGGGCAAAACTGCCCGAGGCCGAGCTGATCACGCCCGGCTTCAATTCGCCTACCGTTAGTTCCCTGGAAGACGCAGACTGGTGCGCCATCCGTGTGATGGTCAAGCGCGGCGAGATCATCGAGATCATGGAGCGTCTGGAAGCGCTCGGCGCCAGCGCCATTCTGGAGACGCAAATCAACAACTGCCGCCTGTGAGGCCCTGTCGCCGAATCTGAAAAGCTTCCGGCTCGAGCGGCGTTGGCGACGGACGGAACTCTCACGAGTTCCGCTACAGCTTTCGGGCCCCCGTCGCGGAATCTGTGAAGATTCCGACCAGAGCGGCGTTGGCGACGGAACGCCCGCGCTTTCTTGCTACCAGGACGCGGCCAGGCTCATGTGTTCGGCCGCCATCGTCCTCGATACATGCTCTTGATGCCGCTGGGGGCCGCAGTCCAGAGCAATTCATGCGGATCGGCGGCGTCGTTGTCGGGGAG
>DASZUP010000739.1:0-2858 GCA_035547635.1 Pirellulales bacterium | reverse complement strand
CGACCGACGGCGCCTCGCTGTTGCTGATTGACGTGAAGAGGAACCACGTGGCCAAACAGACTTCGCTCACGAGGTCCTGGTCTTCCGGCCAGTCCGCGGCCTTTTCGCCCGACGGTCGGCTTGTGGCGGTCGGCGACGGCTATACCATTCGGCTCTGGGAGCTCAAAACTGGCAAAGAGCTGCCCAAGCTTCAAGATAACGAAATCCAGTGGAGCGCCGCTTTCACCCCGGACGGTACGCGCCTGGTGAGCGGCGGGTCGGGCAAGGTGAACGTCTGGGATGTTCGCAAGCAGCGTAAAATCCACTCGCTCGTCACGGCCGGCAGCGGTTACGTGCAATCCGTGGCGACCTCTCCCGACAATCAGCACGTCGCCGCCATTCCCAGCTCGGCCGGCCAGGACTTACAGGTCCTGCGCATTCCAAGCGCCGGGAGATAGTCGCCCGGACATCCAAGCAACGTTGGCGCCCAGGGCGCCGGCTCAGACGATCTCCAACGCTAAACCAGTTCCCGGATCGGCTGCGCGCTGCCGTCCACCAGGTACTGCGGCCGCCCGTTCAAATCGGTCAGCGTCACGGCGTTGGCGTCGATGCCGAGATTGTAATACAGCGTGGAGAAGACTTCCGGGAAGGTGACGGGGCGGTCGACGGCCTCGCCGCCCAGCCGGTCGGTGGCGCCAATCACCTGGCCGGTGCGCATGCCGCCGCCGGCAAGCAGCGCGCAAGAGACTCGCGGCCAGTGATCGCGGCCCGAGTTGCCGTTGATCTTCGGCGTACGGCCGAACTCGCCCCAGGCAATGACCGTCACGTCGCGGTCGAGACCGCGTTCGTGCAGATCATCGACCAGCGCCGTAATGCAGCGGTCGAGCGCCTCGCTGTCTTCCTTGCAGCGGTCGAACGTCGAGCCGTACGGGTGGCCGTGCCAGTCCCACTTGCTGTAGTTCAAGGTGACGATCCGCACGCCGGCCTCCACCAGGCGCCGGGCCAGGAGCATGCTCTGCGGCACGCGCGGGGCGCCGTTGCCGTCGATGAACACCTTGGGATCGCCCGTCCCGTAACGCTCCACCGTGCGAGGATCTTCCTGCGAGACGTCGAGCGCCTCGACCAGCCGCGACGAAGTCAAAATGCCCATCGCCTGCTCGGTGAAGGCGTCCATGCCGGTCATCTTGCCGCTGGCGTCGGCCTCGCGGCGGAAGCGGTCGAAACTGGCCAACAGCGTCTTGCGGTCGGCCAGCCGTTCCGGCGTGACGCCTTGCAACACCATGTCGTCTTTGCCCGGCCCTTGCGGACGGAACGGCGACTGGGAGACGCCGGCAAAGCCCGGCCCCGGTTCGTTGTAAGGGCCGTGCGAGCAGGTGTAACAGAGACTGACAAACGGCGGCACTCCTCGGGCCGAAGAGCCCTGCAGCTTGCTCACCGCCGAACCCATCTGCGGCCAGCCGCCCGGCGCCGCCTGCTGCGGGCGCCGGCCGGTGAAGCACTGGTAGGCGTTGTGGTCGGCCTGCGCGTCCACGATCGAGCGGATCGGCGCGAAACGGTCCATTCGCTTCGCCAGCCGCGGCAGATGCTCGGAGATTTCGATGCCTGGGACCGAAGTTGCGATCGGTTGATAAGGGCCGGCGATCTCGCGCGGAGCGTTTGGTTTCAGGTCGAACAAATCCTGGTGCGGCGGGCCGCCGACCAGGTAGATCATGATCAGTGATTTACGAGAGGCGCCCGTTCCGGCTTGCGATTCGAGCGACAGCAACTGCGGCAGCGACAGTCCGCCAAACCCCAGGCCGCCAATCTTCAGGAAGTTGCGACGCGATAATCCATCGCAAAACCGGGCCTGGCGGTCCGTAGGACCAAGGATCGAAAGCATTCGACGCGCTCCTCAGTTGAATGCACAAGTGCCGTTTGCGGCCCCCATCGATGTTTATCGATGCGTCTGGCACCAGACTAGAGCCACAAGTCGCTGGGGTCAACGCAATTTGGGGCTCGCGCGGCGGCCTTCCTTGGCCGCCAGAGAGATTGCTGGAACGGCGTAGGCAACTTTGAGAAACGCGCCTGGTCAACCAGGGCCCCGTGCGGTCGTCCACAGAATCGGCAAACGACTCGTCGACCTATTTCTCTGCAACCACCGGATTGCGCAACACGCCGACGCCTTCCAGTTCAATCTCGATCACGTCGCCGGCCTTCATTTCGGCGGTCCTGCCGGGCGTGCCGGTGAAGATCTGGTCGCCCGGCTGCAGCGTGATGTACTGGCTGATGAAGCTTACGCTCGACGCAATGTCATGAATCAAGTGGTCCGTGTTCTCTTCCTGCTTGATTTCTCCATTGAGTCGCAGCCGCAGCATCAGCTTGTCGTAGTCGATGCCGGTGACGAGATACGGCCCGACGGGGCCGAACGTGTCGGCGCCCTTGGCTCGCCACCACTGCACGTCCTTCACGTCCTTGTCGTTCTGCCAGATGCGCTCGCTGACGTCGTTGCCGGCGGTTACGCCGAACACGTAGTCCATTGCTTCTGCTTTGGAGACCTTGCTGCACTTCTTGCCAATCACCACCACCAGCTCCGCTTCATAATGGACGACCTTGGCGTCTTTCGGCAGCACGATCGCCTCTCCGTGCCCGACCAGACAGGAAGGGCTCTTGAAGAACGGCTGCGGGATCTGAAACTTCGGCGGCACGACGTCGTCGCGCAAGTGGCTGCGGTAGTTGCCGGCCAGCGCCAACACCTGCGTCGGCTGCGTGGGTGGCAGCAGCTTGACCTCCTTCAAGGCGTGCGTCTTGTCCGTCTTGGACCAGGAACCGAATAGATCTCCGGAGAGTTGGCGAACACGGTCGCCTTCCAGCAGTCCGTAAGCGATTGTATCGCCTGCCTG
>DASZUP010000738.1:0-2424 GCA_035547635.1 Pirellulales bacterium | reverse complement strand
CGAAGGTTTTACCATGTGGCTGGCCGGCGGCGGCGTGAAGCGCGGCTATCGACACGGCGCCACCGACGACTACGGCTTTTACGCCGTCGAGAACAAGGTTCACATCCACGACCTGCACGCCACGCTGTTGCACCTGCTCGGCCTCGATCACGAGCGTCTGACGTTCCGCCACGCCGGCCGTGACTTCCGCCTGACCGACGTCGCCGGGAATGTGGTGAAAGAGATCATGGCGTGATCTCGCTTGGCTCGCTGATGGGCGGTACGTTCGCCTATGGCGAGCCGGGAGCCTCAGTCCCTTGGTTATGCTGGCTTATCGAATGGCGTGGCGGCGGCGGACAGAATGAGCCGCACGACGATTCGAAGCGGGCCGTTCGCCGCCGGCTCGCCAGCTTTACGCCACGTCGCCCATTGGGGCGGCGCCGTTGACGTGGGGGCGGACGATCGTGTGGTCGCCGTTCACGTTGGCGAGATGCTGCTGCGGAATGCGGCAGTGGACGACGACGCGGGTTTCAGAGAACTGCTTCGAGAGCACTTCGCCGTGGGCCGACAGGTAGGCCAGCAAGCGGCCGTTGCCGACGTCGGTCTCGACGTCAACGTCGAGAAAGTTGCGGCTCAGGGCCTCGCTGACGGCGGCCGAAAGCTGTAACAGCCCCTGACCGGTGCGGGCGCTGACGGGAATGCCGTTGGGGTAGCGATTGAGCAAGCCGTCCAACTGCGCACGTTCTTTCAAGGCATCGACCTTGTTCAGCACCAACAGCATGTCTTTGGCCTGAATGCCAAGCTCTTCCACCACTTTGTAAACCGAAGCAATCTGCTCGTACACGGCCGGGCTGCTGGCGTCGGCGACGTGCAGCAACAAGTTGGCCTGCCGCGATTCTTCCAGCGTGGCCTTGAAGCTGGCGATCAGATGGTGAGGCAGGTCGCGGATGAACCCGACCGTGTCGCTCAACAGCACCGGCCCCCAACCGGGCAACTGCCAGCGCCGCGTGCGCGTATCGAGCGTGGCGAACAGCTTGTCTTGCGCCAGTACGCCGGCCCCGGTCAGGGCATTCATCAGCGTGCTCTTGCCGGCGTTCGTGTAGCCGACCAGCGAGACGGTCATGCGATCGCCGCGGGCGGCCACCTGCCGTTGTTTGCGGCGCTGCACGTCGTCCAACTCAGTCTGCAAATCATGGATCCGCTTTTCGACCAGCCGGCGGTCGACTTCCAGTTGCTTTTCGCCCGGGCCGCGCATGCCGATGCCCATCTTCAAACGAGAAAGGTGGGTCCACATCCGCTTCAGCCGCGGCAGCGAATACTGCAACTGCGCCAATTCCACGGCCAACCGGGCCTCGTGCGTCTGGGCGCGGCTGGCGAAAATATCGAGGATCAACTCGGTGCGATCGAGCACCTTGAGATGGGTGGCTTTTTCCAGGTTGCGGGTCTGAGCCGGCGTGAGATCGTTGTCGAAAATGATGACGTCGGCATCCGAGGCCTCGCCCAGCACTCGCAGTTCGTCGACCTTACCCTTGCCCAAGTAGGTCGTTTTATCCGGCACTTCTCGACGCTGCGTCAGCGAGCCCACCACCCGGGCGCCCGCCGTCGTCGCCAATCCTTCCAGCTCCTCCAGCGGATCGCCGAGCACGCGATTTTCCGGCAGCACAACACCCACCAACACCGCCGCCTCGCGGGCAACGCTCTCAGCGCGATTCATTTCCGTCACGATATTCGATTTCCTCCTCGTTTTTCGATGCCGGCGGACGTAACTACGCCGCCTACCGAATTATACGTCGAATCCACAAGCAAAGTCCAAGGTCGGGAGAAAGTCCCAAGTCCAACGTCCCAAGTCCAAGGTCGTTGCCGCGCCTGTGCCAAAGGCCAAACGCCACACGGCTTTAGTCGAGTTGCCCTCAATGCAACAGATTCATCCTTCTTTGGACTTTGGACTTTGGACATCCATCAGACTTGGGACTCATCCGTCACCGTCCGGGTTCGCGGTCATTCCATCTCACCGGCGCGTAAATGGCAGTAGCTCTCGTATCTTCGGGCATCGAGCCAGCCGTCGGCCACGGCGTTCTTGACGGCGCAGCCAGACTCGTGGGTGTGAGTACAGTCAGGGAACACGCAGCGGCTGACATAGGGGCGGAGGTCGCGGTAAAAACCGGCCACTTCCTCGGGCGTTACGTCCCAAAGCTGAAATTGGCGAATGCCGGGGGTGTCGACCACATAGCCGCCTCCAGCCAGCGGGAGCAGCCGGGCCGTGGTGGTCGTATGCCGGCCTTTTTGCGATTCCGCGCTCACGGTCGCCACCGCCAGGCCCAAGCCCGGCTGCACGGCGTTGAGCAAGGACGACTTGCCCACGCCGCTCTGGCCCGAGACGACGCTTTGGCGTCCAGCGAGCAGCCGCCGCAGGCGATCGATGCCAAAACCGGTCCGCGCGCTGAC
>DASZUP010000737.1:0-20371 GCA_035547635.1 Pirellulales bacterium | reverse complement strand
CGACAAGCTGACGATGGATTCGGCCGCTCCGTTGCAGCGGATGGCCAACGGCAAGTACCCGATTCCTCTGCCCGGTTTGACCACCGAGGACGAGTACGACGTCTGATTCGCGGACCGCGGTTTTGCCGCGACGGCGGAGTTCGAAAGACTCTTCGCCGCCAAATCGCGTTGCAGAATCGCGTTCAGCGAAAATGCTCAATGCGTCCCCGGGCCTTCCCTGACAGCGCCCCGACCGGCTTCCGCGCCGGCCGGGGCGCCGGCGTTTGCGGTTGGCGCAAACTCAGTAAGCCGGCGCATGCCAAGCGTCCGTCGGCAACGCCAGCAGCAATGTCGAAGGCAGCTTGCGGCAGGTGGAGGCTGTTCGCCCGATTGCTGTGATGCGCCGGGTAAATCGAAGCCCCTATTCGATGGTCGACCGTCAATTCGCGCTCTGACGGACGTTTCTGTCCTTCACGTCTTTGAATCGCTCGTCGATGATCGGAGTGTCTGCAGGCAGGGAAATGCGGTTCAAATCAACGACGTTCCCATCCACCACCAACTCGATATAGGTTGTCCACATCCAGCGTGTTCTCTCGTTCCCACTCCAGTCGCCGCGAAGAGGCTGTTCGGGATTTGCCTGCTGATCGGTCCCAGCAGGCGGGGAGTGGATTAGAACCCCCGCCGGCTCAACCTGCATGAAGTCCGTTTTCGGGCCACGGACGAGGATGATGGGCGCCCCTTTGCTTTTGATTTTCAAAATGTGCGGCCAGGCAGATTCAAATTCCTCACGTTTGGCGAAGGGAATCAGGTAGTGCCGTAGCTCGATGAGCGGACCGACCAGCGTGGTTGCTTGTTTTCGCAGTGGCTCTAACGCCTTCGGCCAGCTCTCGGGCCATGTTCCTCGATTTGCGACGCTGTAGTCCGCCTCAGCGCCGCGACGCATTGCACAGAAGGCGACTACGGCCATGAGGATGACGTTCTTTCTCATCGCGACTCCTTCCTAAAAGTCAGAATTCGACGACAGAGCTGCCAGTTGAGGCGCCGCCTAAAACGATACCGTTCAAGTGAAATGGCGGCAATCTAGCGCCTCATCCAACCTCTGTTGACGGGACGCCCTGGCGAAATGCGCAGCGCGGCCCAGACCGAACACTGTGGGGCTTCGCCTAGGCTCAGAGCCTCTTGGAGCTGATAGCCTTTGGCGACGAGCGCGTCGGTCACAAGCGGATCGTGCTCGGCGCGACAAAAGTTGCTCACGGCGCGTCCGACGTGCAATTCCCCATCATAACCGGCCACCGAGCCCCAGTTGTGCGGCGTGATGCGGGCGCCGTGCGGCCTGGGCGGCAGCAGCCTCCAACGTTTCCGCTGGCATTCCTCAGTGAGCGTCGGCTGCTTCATGCGAGACTTGCGATAGAGCGGCGGCTAACATGTCGGCCGGATCGAGGATCAACACAATGGCGCCGTCTCCCATCACGGTAGCGCTACTGAGCCCCGGCAACCGGGCGAGATATTCCGGCAGCGGCTTCAAAACGATATCTTGCCTGCCCTCCACTGCGTCGACTACCAGCCCGAAGCGTTCCCCGCCGACTTCCACCACGACAATCGGCACGTTGCCCGTGTCATCGACGACGAGCCCTTCGCGCCCTTCAAACCGGTAGCGTTTGCCGCCCGTCTGCCGGGCCGGCGCGAGCAGCGAAGCCAGGTTTCTGAGCGTCACGAGCCTGCCGCGCAGCGCGACGGCCTGGCTGCCCTTCAAGCTCTTTACCTGCTCCGGCGCCACCTTGATGGTTTCCTTCACTGTCTCGATCGGCAGTGCGTACGACTGGCCTTCGGAAACAACGACCAAAGCCGTCGTCACGGCCAGCGTGAGGGGCAATTCAATCCGCAGTTGCGTTCCGAAGCCTGGCTGCGACGTTACGAAGACGTTGCCGCCGCAGCTCCTGATGTTCGTCCGGACCACGTCCATGCCCACGCCTCGGCCCGAGATGTCGGTTACCTGAGCGGCCGTGCTGAGTCCTGCGGCGAAAATCAGTTCAAACGCTTCCTCCGGCTGCATGGCATCGGCTTGCTGCTGGGTGATCACGCCGTTTTCAACGGCTTTGGCCTTGAGTCGGGCCACATTGATGCCGGCGCCATCATCGATGATCTCGATGACGACCAGGTTTCCTTCGCGACTGGCCCGCAGCATGACCACGCCCGTCTCGTCCTTGCCGGCCGCTCGGCGAGTCTCGGGCATTTCGATGCCATGATCCGCCGAATTTCGCACCAGGTGCACCAGCGGATCGCCCAGCGCTTCGGCGACTTGCTTGTCGATTTCCGTATCTTCGCCGAAAATTTGCAGTTCGATCTGCTTGCCTTGCGCCTTGGCAATGTCTCTGACCACGCGGGGAAATCGCTGAAACAGGCTCTTCACCGGCACCATCCGCATCGACATGGCGTTGTCCTGGATCGTCGCGGCGATCCGGTCGACGCATTCGATTGCCGCCTTCAGCCGTCTCAGATGCGAGGCGGGCATGCCTTCGATCTCATGGAAAGCGTGAGTCAGCGTGTTGCGGGCGATGACCAATTCGCCGGCGAGATTAATGTACTCGTCCAGCTTCTCCTGCTCGACTCGCATGCTCTTGGCGGCAGGCGCCTTTCCGCCCGCCGCCTGCGTCGCCGCAGTCGCGTCGCCGGCGGCGCCCGCAACGCCGGGGATCGCCAGCAGCGGCTCTAGAAACAAGCCTCGCTGCGATTCGCTGTGGACTTCGTCCAGCAGCTTCTGCAGCATCGTCGTCAGCGTCTGGATCTCTTCTCGCACTTTTTCGACGACGGCGTCGGCCGTTTCCGGAAGCCGGTCGATCAGGTCCAGAAACTGTTCGCAAGGAGAGACGAATTCGTGCCGCTCCATGTAGTCGGCGGCATTCAGCAACGTGTGTACGGAACGTCGCAGCGTGTCGATGGTGACTTCCGAAAGGTCGCCGCCAGTCAGCTTTCCGCCTTCGACGTGGATGCTTTCCAAATGCTGGCTGGCCGAAAACGCGAACACGCCCAATTGCGAGGCGCCGCGGGCGGGCGCCGGACCCGCTGACGCCGGCCGCTGCGCTTCAGCCGCGGCGCCATCGATAATCCGCAGCAAACCGGCGACAAGCTGCCTCAAATCCCGGTCGTCTTCCCCGTCCGGCTGCAAGGATTGAATCATCGACTTCAGTGCGTCGACGCCTTCCAGCACGCTGCTGGTCACCTGCGACGACCAGCCCAGACGGCCGGAGCGCGCCAGGTCGAGCACGCTCTCCAGGTAATGGCTAAGCGTCTTGATCTGCGCCAGGCCGACGTAATCGGCGGTCCCCTTGATGGTGTGAATCGGGCGGAAGACCGCGTTGAGCGTGCTCAAGTCGCCGGGATGCTCTTCCAACCGCAGCAGCCCTGCCTCGACCTCCAGCAGGTTGTCGCCGTTTTCGGTGACGAACTGGCGGATCAGCTCGCTCGACAGGTTCGCCCCCGCGGGCGGCCAGACGTGCGCCGCCGGTTCCGTCGACTCAGCAGGTTCCGCCTCCTCGGCCGGCTCCTTTTCCCGGGCCGCCAGAATGTCGGCCAATTGAGACATCGCTTCGCCGTAGCGCTGATCGCGCTCGGCGTCTTCGGCCGGCGCCAGCGCATCGTCGAGCAGCGCGGACAGCAGGTCGCACGTCATCAACAGCGAATCGATGATGTCGCGCGCCGGAGCGATGTCCCCCTGGCGAATGCCGTCCAGCACGTTCTCGCCGGCATGGCTGAGCTTGTTGATGCCGTGCAGTCCCAGGAACGAGGAGCAGCCTTTGATGGTGTGCAGCGCGCGGAACACCGAGTCGACCACGTCGCGGTCGTCGGCGTCGTCTTCCATCTGCAGCAATCCCTGGCTGACCGTCTCCAGCAGCTCGCGAGATTCGTCGACAAAGTCGCGCAGCAGTCCCTGGTCGACGGCAGGTTGCGCGGCGTTTTCCGGCTGAATCATGACAAGGTTCCTTCCAGGGCGGCTGTTCCATCCAGCGATTCCGCCCTTGCGTTCTTGGCCTGCCGGGCGCCGAGGAGCATTTCGGCGTTCAGCACCAGGTCGTCGGCCGTCGTCGGTTTGACCACGTAAACGTTCGCGCCCGCTTCGAATCCACGCGCCTTGTCGGCCGCTTCCGACTCGGTCGAGACGATGATGATGGGCGTCTGGCGATAAGGCGCCATGGACCGGATCGAGCGCACGAGTTCGTAGCCGTCCATCTGCGGCATGTTGATGTCGGTCACCACGAGGTCGTAGGCGTCGAGCAGCAGTTTCTCGAGCGCCTCGCTGCCGTTCTCGGCCAGCGAGACCTCGAAGCCGCCGCTTTGCAGCATGAAGGCGTGTAGATTTCGCACCATTTGCGAATCGTCTACTACGAGAGCTTTGGTTGTCATGGGCGAAATTCCTTAAACGTTGGTGGTCTGGTTGGCCTGGTTTGCGCTCGCGGCGAGGCGCGCCTCGAAAGCCGCGGCGACGCGCTTTCGGATCAGCCGGTTCGGGTGCTCTCGAAACGGCAAAAGCGCGTCGAACGCTTCGTCGCAGCCCGCATGAATCAAAGCATCGACGGCGGAAAACACGACCATCGGGTCGTCGTCCTGCGTCAGGCGGCGCAGTGCGGCCAGGGCTTCGGCGCCGCCCAGTTGCCCCAGGCTCTTCGCCACCGAGCACTGCACCCAGCTATTGGTCCGCAGCAGCCGGATCAATGACGGCACCGAGTCGGGCCCGCCCACGCGGCCCAGCGCTTCGGCGGCCGCTGAGGCGACGTTCACGTCGCGATCGGAGAGCACGCGGATGAACGCCGCTTCCGCCGCGGGACTTCCAATCTGCGTGAGAATGTCGACGGCGTACTTGCGGATGTCTTTGTCGTCGTCTTCGAGCAGCCGCAGCAGGCAAGGCACGGCGGGTTCTCCAATCGCTTGCAGGATCTCGCTGGCCGCGTTCCTGACGGCCGTTACGGGAGACCGCAGCTTCGGCGCGACGGCGCAGATCGTCGCTTCGCCCCTGATCGCCTTCAAGGCGTCGACGGCGGCTTCGCGGATAGCGGCCGAGGGTTCGGCCAGCGCCTCGGCCAGGGGCGCTACGGCCCGCGCGTCGCCCAGGTCGCCCAAGTCCTCCAGGGCGTGCCGGCGAACCGATTCATCGGCACTGGACAGGTCGTCGATTAATGCTTCGATTCGGTCAGGCACAGTTCGTCTCCGGAAGCAAGGGGTGCGGTTCTCGCCGGCTCGGCCGGCCGGCAATAGGTAATGTGTCCGCCGAGGGAAACCATCTGGTAGGCCGCGCTGATCCGGCCGGCCGACTCCGAGTGCCCCAGGAACAGGTAGCCGCCCGGCTGCAACGCGTCATAAAAACTGCTGAGCACCTTGCGGCGTCCCGAGTCGTCGAAGTAGATCAATGCATTGCGGCAGAAGATCACGTCGTAGTCGCGGTGACAGCGCATCGCGCGGCGGTCGATCAGGTTAAGGCGCGAAAACGTCACCATCCTCGTGATCTCGTCCGAGACGCGGTACTTGCCGCCGCGCGCTTCGAAGTAGCGTTCCAGGTACTGGTCAGGCACGTCCTTGACAGCTCGCTCCGAATACACGCCTTCCTGCGCGGCCGACAGCACGCCGGTGTCGATGTCGGTCGCCAGCAGTTGAATCCGCCAGCGCGGAAAATCGTCGAGGCAGGCTCGCAGAATGATCGCCAGCGTGTAAGCCTCGTCGCCGGTCGAGCAGGCTGCGCTCCAGACCGACAAGCGGTAGTCTCCCGCCTGGCGGCGCTTTTCGGCGACCGCCGGCAACACGTGGTTGGCGAAGCACTCCAGTTGCGGGTATTCCCGAAAAAAATAGGTCTCGTTCGTCGTCAACAGGTTGACCAGGTTCTGCAGTTCCGAGCGGTCGGCGTCTTCGTAGCGGAGGCAGCGATAGTAGTCGCGGGGCGACTCGCAACCCAGCGCCGCGATGCGCCGGGCGACGCGAACTTGCACGAACATCAGCTTCCGGTCTTCGAACGTCATCCCCGTCTCCTGGTAGATCAGGTCGCGGATCAGTTCGAAATTGCGTTGGTCGAGTTCCATTCCATACTCCAGTTGTGCTAGACCGGGCAGCCCGCCAGCAGTTCCACGATCTTGTCGGCGATCTCGTAACACGGCAGGACGAACTCGGCCCCGCCGCGTGCGACGGCCTGGCAGGGCATGCCATAGACCACGCAGGTGCTTTCGTGCTCGGCGATGGTCCGTCCACCGGCGCGCCGGATTTCGACCATGGCGTCGGCCCCGTCGTCTCCCATGCCCGTCAGCAGCACGCCGATCACGTGCTCGCCGAAGGCGGCGACGGCCGAACTCATCATCACGTCGACCGCAGGGATGTGCGGCAGGTCGGAGGGCTGACTGACCATCCGCACCATCGCCCCGCGCGCGGCCGACGGCTTCGAAAACGTCATGTGCTTCCCGCCGCGAGCCAGGTAACCGCAGCCGGGCATCAACACGTCGCCCGCTTCCGCCTCCTTGACGCGCAAGGCGCTGGATGCGTCGATCCGCTGGGCGAACGGGCCGGTAAACGCCTCGGGCATGTGCTGCACGATGACGACCGCCGCGTCGAGGTCGGCGGGCAGCCTCGGAACCACTTCCAACAGCGTCTTCGGACCGCCGGTGGAAACGCCGATCGCCACCACGCGGCCGGCGGCGCCTCCGCCGACGGGCAGGTTGCTTCGTTTCAATGCGACCGGCGCGGCGGCCGCCCGCGTGCGCAGCCGCCGCCCCGGACGCGCCCGGGCCGCCTGCTTGACCTTGGCGATGATTTCGGCGGATTGCGTGGCGATATCGGTCGAGATGGTGCCCGACGGTTTGGGAATGTAATCGACGGCGCCGAGTTCCAGGCATTCGAACGTGGTCATGGCGCCGGCCTGCGTCAGCGAGCTGAGCATCACGACCGGCCGGGGTGATTCCATCATGATGATTTGCAGCGCCGTGATGCCGTCCATGACGGGCATATTGATGTCCATGGTGACCACGTCGGGCTGGAGCTGCTTGACCATCTCGACGGCGTCCTGGCCGTGACGAGCGCAGCCGATGACGCGCAGCTCACGGTCGCTGCTGAGAATATTCTTGATTTCCCGGCGCATCAGGGCCGAGTCATCGGCAAGTACGACGGTGATCGGGGAAGGCATGCTGAACCCAGGGGCTTCGAGGACGGTGTTCTTGTCGGCGCGGCAGGCCCGCGAGCCGCGGCGGCTTTCCATCAAGAAAGCCGCCGCGTCGCAAGCGTTATGTAAACGCGACTTGTTCGCGCTGCGGCAAGCCGGAGCTTGCCGCGGCGTCAGGCCGTCGCGGCGGCCTCCTCGGCAGAGCCTGCGCCCAGCGGCTCGCCGTCGGCAAGGTCGCGGAGCGAAGACAGATCGGACTCGCTCAGCAACTTGTCGATTCGCAGGACGAGCAGCATCCGCTCGCCCCCTTCGATCTTGCCCACCCCTTCGATGAAGTCCTCGTCCACGCCGGCCTTGACGATCGCCGGGGCCGGCTCCACCGCGCTCTTCGGAAGGTTGAGCACCTCCGAGACCGCGTCGACGATGATTCCCGTCTTGCGGCGGTCGATGTCGACCACCACCACCCGGGTCGCGTCGTCGTAGTCCTTCTCCTCCATGCCGAAGCGGCGGCGGAGATCGATCACCGGCAGGACGTTGCCGCGCAAGTTCACCACTCCCTCGACGAAGTCGGGAGCGTGAGGGACCCGGGTGACCTTGGCCAGGCGGATGATCTCCTGCACGAGCATAATGTCGGAAGCGAACTCTTCGTCCGCCACCTTGAAGCTGACGAACTGGCGATCTTCATCGTCGCGATTGGCGTTCATGGATGTTGCTCCTTCCGGGCTGGCGGCGCCGTTCGCATTGTTGCGGGCCGCGGCTTTGATGGCGGCCAGGTCGCGCGAGCTGACCAGCCGTTCAGCGTCGAGCAGCATGATCAGCCGCTTTCCGTCGTCGAGTTTGGCCACGCCCCGAATCTGATCGTGCGAACCGCCGGCGCCTGCCGCCGCCTCCGGCGTCTTCTCCACCGAACTCTTGGAAACCTGCATCACCTCATTCACGGCGTCGATCCGCAGCGCGAGCGAGCCGTTGCCGACGCCGATGACCAGGCAGCGTTCGTCATCTCGCCGTCCGATGCCGACGAACAATTTCTTGAACAAGGTTTCGACGACAACCGAGGCGGGTTGCACCAGGCGCCGGAATTCTTCCTGGGCTCCTGCCCGGTCGCCGTGCTCGAACTGGTCGCTGACCGTCCGAGCGGCGGCGCCGAAGGCCTTGAGCGCCTTTTCCAGCGGAGTCAGCAATCCGTTGAGCAGCGTGTCGGCCGTCGAGGCGGTCTTTCGCCAGCGGGCGAAATCGGATTCTTCGTACGAGAAGTCGCCGCAGGTTTCGCTTCCCTGCCCGATCGACTGCTGCAGTTCGCGCAGTTGCAAGCGATGTTGCTCGTCGAAGGCCTTCATCTTGGCCAGCAGGTCGCTCATTTCGGCGGCCAGGGTCGGAAAACCGAACTTGGTCCGCAGGTCGAGCACCGGCAGCACCTGGTTGCGCAGGCAGGTGATGCCTTCGACGCCCGGCGGGGCGTTCGGCGCCTGGGTGATTTCCGGCACGCGGATAATCTCCTTGACGTCCATGATCGAGAAGCCGTACTCCTCGTGGCCAAGGCGGAAAGTCACCAACTGCTCGTGGTCGGTTTCCGTCGCCGCTTCGGCTTCGGTCCGCTGTAATTGGCCGGCCCCTTGCACGGCGCGCTTGGCGGCCGCCACGTCGAAGCCTTCCATCTCGATCACCTTGTCCTGATCGATGAGCATGATCAGGCGCTTGCCCTGATCGAGCTTGGCCACGCCGTTGAGGAATTTGCTGTCGACCCCTTGCACGACGGCCGGGGGCGATTCGATATCGGCGCCGGCGACGTGCAGCACTTCGCGGACGGCGTCGACGATCAATCCCGTCGGGCTGCCGTTGAGTTCCAGCACGACCACCCGGCAGTTTTTCTCGTCTTCGTTGTGCGGCATGCCGAATCGCAACCGCGGATCGACGATCGGCAGCACCTGGCCGCGCAGGTTGGCCAGGCCGCGCACGTAGTGCGGGGCCTTGGGCACCGGCGTGATCTTGGGCAGCCGCACGATCTCTTGCACGGCATTGATATTCATGCCGAATTCGACCTTGTTGAGCAGGCAGGTCACCAGCTCTTGAGCGTCATTTTGCTCGGGCCCGCCCGCCGCCCAGGAATGTTCCTGGGCGGCCGTCGGCGCGCCGGCTTCGGATTGTGTAGCCAACATGGAATTTCCTTTCTTGAGGGCCCGCTTGCGAGTCAGCCGCCTCGAGAGACGGCGGCCGCAGGCCGGCGGTCCAGACGGTTAGTTCTGCAGCTCGTCGGCCAGGGCGGAGATTTCCTCGATGGCGTTGGCCAGCTCTTGAATCCCCTTGGCGCTCTGTTCGCCCGCCGTGCTAGCCTGGTTGGCGGCCGTGTTCGACTGGTCGGCGGCGACGGAGATTTCCTGGATGGCCTTGCGCGACTGTTCAATGGCGACCATCGCCCGGTCTTGCCCTTGCTTGATCTCGGTGATGCCGTTGTTCACGGCGACGATGTCGCTTTCGATCTGCTCGAGCGCGGCGGTCGACTTCTTGGCCTTCTCGACCTGCACGGCCGCTTCACGACCGGTCCGCTCGATATCGGACGCCACCGTGACGATCTGCTGCTGGATATTGCGGACGAGATCCTTGATCTTGTCGGCGTTCTCGCTCGACTCGCCCGCCAGGTTGCGGACGTCGGCGGCCACCACCGCGAAGCCGCGGCCGAACTCGCCGGCGCGGGCCGCTTCAATGTTGCCGTTGACGGCCAGCATGTTGGTCTGGATGGTGACGTTGACGATCGCGTCGACGATCTTGTCGATCTGCCGCGTGCGGCCTTCGAGCGTCTTGATATTGCCGGCCGACTTGACGGACTCGGCAGAGGCCTTGCTGATGCCGGTGATCATCGCATCGACGCTGGTCTTGTTCTCGCCGAGCAGTTTTTGCAAGGCGGCGACCTTGTCTTGCGAGGCGTCGGCGCGTCCCTGCGTGGCCTTGGCGGCCCGCTCGATGACGCCCACCGCCTCGTCGGCGGCCTGCGTGGCGCCGGCCTGCTGCCGGGCGCCCTTGGCGATCTGCTCCAAGGCGCTCATGATCTGCTGGGCCGAGCTATTGCACTCCTGCGTTGCGGCCGACAGCTCTTCCGCGGCGGCGGCCAGTTCCTGGCTCGACTTGTCGCCCGAGGTCGAGTTCTTCAAGCCTTCGGCCATCACGGCCAGTTCCTGGGCGCCCTTGTCCATTTCGGTCAGCGCCTTGTCCTGTTCCGAGACGGCGCGTGCGGCCTCTTCGGCGGCCGATGCGGCTTCTTCGGCCGCGCCCGCGATGTCGGTCACGTTGTTCTGGAATTTCTGAGCCGCTTGCGAGGCGTCTACCGCGTTCTGGTTGATCTCGGAGCAGCCCCCTTGAATCTCGCGCGTGTCGGCCTCGATCCGCGCCAGGTCGGCGGTGATCTGCTTGGCCTTCTCCACCTCTTCGCTGGCGGCCTTGCCGGCGCGCTCGACGTCTTGCGCCACCTGGCGGACGTCGGTCTGAATCTGCTCGACCAGGTTCCGAATGTCGCGGGCCGACTTCTCCGACGTCTCGGCGAGATTTCGCACTTCGTCCGCTACGACGGCAAAGCCTTTGCCGTGCTGGCCGGCGCGGGCGGCCTCGATCGCCGCGTTCAGCGCCAGCAGGTTGGTCTGGTCGGCGATGCGAACCACCGCTTCGACAATCTCCCCGATCTCTTCGCTCTGCTTTTCCAACTGGGCGATCAGCTTGGCCGAGTCGATATTGGCGGTGGCGGCGTCATTCACGCCTTCGATCAGCAACTCGATGTCGACGGTGGTATCCTTGACCAGCGTCTGAATGACATTGACTCGTTCCAGAGATTTCTTCGCCTGCTCGCCGGCGATCGTGCTGGCGTCGTTGATCGTCTCGACCTGCTTGAGGCTCATTTGCGAGTTCTTGGAAGCCTCTTCCGCGGCCGACGAAATGTTCTGCATCGCCGCGCTCAACTCGGTGATGGCGCCTGCCGCTTCGGTCACGCCGCTGGAAAGTTGCTCGGCAGCCGTGGCAATTCGCTCCGCGGCCTGTTGCTGCTTGGCGGCGGTGCGGGCGGCGGCTTTCTGCTGAGCTCGCAGCCGTGCGGCATCGCGGCGATTTTCCAGCGATTCTTCACTTGAGGAACCATGCGCCGCAGCCGGGGCGGGTCTTTTCACCGTGGCAGCGGTCTTGTTCGATTCATTCGCAGGTGCGGCAGCCAGTTGGGCCATGTTTCCGTTCTCCATCAATGTGTGTAAGGGCAAGAAGCGCGAAGCCGGCCAGTGCAAACTCTCGCAAAAGTGCCGGCCCGCGTCGGCGTCGGTAAGATTTTCCTGGGAATCATAAATCCGAAATTGCGGACGGATCGCCGGCATTGGCCATTTGGCGCAAAGACGCCATCTTGCCTCGTCCTGGCGCCCGTGCCCCGACCGCAAATGACAGCGACAAGCCCGCCCAACGGGCGAACCTGGCGTCGAGACGCCAACAGCGAGGGCGATCGGGAATCGCCGAGAGGCCGTTGTTTCGATCATTACCGCGGAGCCGCGCCGGCGAGAAATGGGCGGAATGTGCGCTTGTCGCCCGATAGGTCGTGATTAGTATGGAATCCGGGGCTCGCCGTCTTAACGCGCGTCGTACACAAGAGGCACGCCGTGGGTAAGTACTACGTTCGTACCGGATCCTTACATGAAGTGATCGCCGCCTCGGACGCGCGAGACGCTGCGTGCAAGACGCTGCGCCGGGAGTTGCGTCGCTGGTATGGCGACCTGCGGCTGGGAGCGACGATCGGGATCAGCGAGCGAGGCTTTGAAGATCTCGAGAACCATGGCCACGAAGTTCCGCTTGGCGACTTCCTCGACGAAGCAGGCCTACGCCGCGAAATGAGCGATTTTCTCGGGGAAAAGCTGGGGAGTTCTACCGAGTGTGGGGGAAGCCGAAGCCCCGCCGCCGCGAGAATCTTTCCCTTCGATTGCAGTCGCATCGAACGCGACGGCCGACGGCTCAAGCTAATGACCTGGGGCGCGAGCGGGCGCGGCAGAACGGTCCATGTCTGGCAGATCGAGGGACAGCCGCTTTGTATCGATATCTACGGCTTCGAAACCGAAACGTATTCAGCTGCGATCTCACACAAGCCGGAAATCGAGATCGAGCTTTGCCATCCCATGCCAGACGAGTCTGTCTTGCGTGCCTTGACGCTGAGCTCGCCGGTTAACTGACACTGCGTCTGTTCAGATGGCGGCTCGACGCCATTTTCTAAGGGCTGCTAAACAAGCCCCGCCCGCCTAGCCGATTTTTTAGCACAGAAACTAAGAACGGGGTCATGGCGAGCCTCGACCTGCAGGGGGAAGTCGGTACTCCCCCGGGGGAGAAGAGCCTTCCATGAGGGAAGAGAATGAACAGCAATGCGGACTGGGCCACCGATACGAACGCAATCTCTAGAACCGACTATTTTCATCATCGATGATTCGCAGCAGTGCCGGGAAAGTGCGGGCGCATTAGCCCAGTCGGTCGGCCTGCGATATGAGGAATTCTCATCCGCCGAGCAGTTTCTAGCCAGCTTCATGGCGCTGCGCCCCGGCTGTGTGCTGGTGGACTTTCACCTGCGCGGAATGAACGGGTTCGAGTTGCAATTGCTCATTGCCGAGCTCGACGCTTCGCTGCCCGTGATCATCATTAGCGCCCATATTGACGTGCCGTTTGCCGTCATGGCCATGGAAAAAGGCGCATACTCGGTGCTGGAAAAGCCCTGTGGTTATGACTGTCTGTGCGACACGCTCCGCAGCGCCTTGGAACAGAACCAGCAGACTCGGGCGGCACATCAGGAGCGAGCCGCGAGACGGATGGGCTTTGACCAGCTGGATGAGCGTGAACGCGAGGTGGCCGAGATGCTGCTCAACGGGCTGCCGAACAAAGCCATGGCGACGAGATTAGATATCAGCCCGCGTACGCTCAATCGCGTCCGTACCAGTCTGTTGCGGAAGATGAAAGCCGATACCGTCGTCGAGCTGGTTCGCACGCTGATGAAGCTGCGACTCGACGAACTGGGCGACGAAAAGGCGGCACGCCCGTCGATCGTCCGCAGCCCGCATTTTCGCATCGGCGCTGGAAGCCGGCAGTAAATAGGGAGACGGCCTGCATTTTACGCAGAGGAGCGCTCGGCATGTTGCTGCGCTGCTTGCCTTCACTGCATCCGGGCAGCGAAAAGGATTAAAATCGATCGTTCGGTCCGGTCGAAGGGCTCGCCGAGCGGAGGAGTCGTTGCACGGCAAGCCGCCCGCAGCCAGGCGACGCCTGAATTGCAGAATGCGCGGCGAGTTAGTGAAGTGGAGGGCTCAAATGAGCGGAGACTCTCTCGAGAAGCGAATTGGCAGTACCGTACAAGTAAGCGAATTGAGCGCTTTTCCAGCGATGAGACCAGCGGCGGCGCCGCTGCATGCCGACTTGCCAGAGCTCTTGGCGTGCGGAGTAACAGGCCGACTCCAAGGCCCGTCGGGCGTTCGGCGGTCCGGGGTAAACTCCGCTTGTCGCGACTTTCGGAAACACGGCGAGGGACGGCAAGTCGTCGAACGGGAAGTCGGGGCTAAGCAAGACGAACCGCCGAAGACCGAATCCGCGCCCGCGGAGCCTGCCGATCAGGAAGCCAACAAGCGATTCTCATTGCGTCGCCTCGCGCGCGCGGATTCTGAGTTTCCGTCAGCTTCTGCGGAGCTACTGGCGAGCGTCGCTCATGAGGTCAATCAACCGCTGTACGCGATCGGCAACTACGCCAAGGCGTGCGTCCAAGTACTCCAAGGCGACAATCCCGATGTTGGAACTGCTCGACAATGGCTTGAAAAGATCGCCGCGTCCGCATTTCGAGGCCACGACATCCTGCGTCGCTTTCGAGAATTGGCCAGTTATCAGGAGCCCGAGCGGACGAACGTTTCGATACTCGAGTTGATTGACAATGCTTTGGAGATGCTTGAATTCGAGCTAAGCAGCGCACGCGTCGAAGTTCGAAAAACATTGGTTGCGCCGCAGCTAACGATTTACGCGGACCGAACGCTTATTCGTCAAGCGCTCGTGAATTTATGCAAAAACGCTTGCGAAGCCCTGCATGCCAATCCGCCAATTGGCAGGAAGCTGACAATCGGCGTCGCATCGTCGCCCGCAAACATCGGATTGTTTGTCGCCGACAACGGGCCGGGAATTGCTGACGATGTCAGGGACAGGTTATTCGAGCAATTTACGACGACGAAGCCCAATCACTCGGGAGTCGGTTTGACGGTTTGCAAGATGATTGGCGAGCTCCATGGCGGCCGCATTGAGGTGCACTCCAATCCTGAAGGCGGGGCGACATTCACCCTGGTATTACCTCTTTGAGTGAGACAAAGGGGTCAGAAATCTGACCCCTTCTCTATTCGGAGCGTCAAGTGGCGCCGGCGTTGCGAAGCGCGGCGACGACCGCGGCCGCTTCCGGGTCGCGTCGGTCGGATGCAAATGTGAGCGGGGTTGCGCCTTCTTTGGTGCGGGCTTGAAGATCCGCGCCGGCGTCTATCAAAAGCATCACAACCGGCGCTGGAGCGAACTGGGCTCCGAGATGCAGCGGCGTCTCGCCCGACTCGTCGGGGGCATTGACATCAGCCCCCGCGCTTATGAGAGCTTGAGCCTGCCGCTGATCGTGTCGGCGCCCGCAAGCGAAATGCAGCGGGCGGCGCCCGTAATTTTCCTCCGCATTCGGATCGGCGCCGTGATTCAGCAACGCTGCAATGATCAACGGATTTCTGGTGCAATGAATGGCCGTCATGCCTTCATGGGTAGCCAGGCCCGCGTTCGCGCCCGCCTCCAGCAGATAGGCCGCCATTTCGTAGTTATCCAGCGCGGCGGCCAGCGTCAATGCCGTTGATCCATTACGGTACTGGGCATCAATATCGGCGCCGGCGGCCAGCCTGTCGCGGACCGCCTCGAGATCGCCGCGAAGCGCGGCCTCGCACAGCGCCTTGGCGCCGCGATTTTTACCGTGAGGCGCTTTCAGACGCTTCGCGGTCTCTAGTATCCGCTCTACGCGACCGCGCAGCTTCGGCTCGACGCGCGCTTGCAAGTAATTGAAAACCTCCGCATGATTATTCAGGCCCGCATAGAGCAAGGCCGAAACTCCCGGCGCCGCTTCTGCAATCTTCTCGCCGTATCGCCGGTCGAGATCGGGATCGTCCGCTTCCGCATTCACATTGGCTCCGCCTTCGACTAACGCTTTCACGACCTCGAGCCGGCCTTGTTCAGCCGCGCGCATCAAGAGCGTGGGGTCGTCGAGGTCCTCGACGGCGTCCGCTTGCGCTCCCGCTTGCAGCAAGGCCACAACCGCTTCGGCATCGCCGCGCTCGACCGCTTCGGTCAGCTCAGCGAACAGCACCCAGGGATTTCTCTGGTTTTCAGACATGGCGTTTAGATCTCCCTCGCCACTCGCTTTCAGGTCAGGCGCGCTTCCGCCTCTTGCGGAGCAAAAAAGGCGCCTTTGCGGCCGGCTCACGGAACGACTTGCAACTGGATCAATTGCGTACACGGCCCGGGCATGCCGATCCGGATGTCGCTTCGCCAGCGGAGGCTGACGGTCACTCCATACCGGCCGGGACGGAGATGATCGGGCAGTTTCAGCGGCAACTCGGCTTGCCCATTGCGAATCGGGACCGTTTGTGGCGCGCACAGGGCCGTCGCTACGCCCGGGCCCGCCATGTCGGCGGTCAAGTCGATCTGCGTCGCATCGGCCGGGCCGGCGATCTCGACGGGAATGTTTACGGTCTGGCCGACTTTCGCGGAGAACTCGCCGCTCACAGCGCGCAGCGACGGCCCTTGCGGCAATGTCACCGCGGCGCGCGCTGTCGGCGTGAGACGGAAAAAGCCGGTGTCGCTTGTGTAGTACCAGGTCAACGGCCGCGCCGTTCTTTCCAACGTGCGGCCGTTCACTTCGGCCCGGCCGACCACGCGCAGCGGCGCCAGGTCGCCGGGCTGGGCATGGGCGGGCGCCGTGAGGGTGAGAAACACGTAAGGCAATGGGTCTTGAGGCGGCGTCGAGCCGCGGCTGCGGCTCACGGCTTGAGAACTCGTCCAGCCGGGCGGCAGACCGTCGAGCGAAATTGCGATATCGCCGTCCATCTGATCGAAGCGGACGACCTTGACCAGCAACGCGGCCGTCGCGCCCGGCCCCCAAACCGGCACGCCGTCCGGATAAAGATAGAGCTCGAAGTCGGGCTCTTGCCGCTTGACGCTGAGGCGGTAGACGGCCCGCTTTCCGCCGCCGCCCGACTGATCGCTGACGCGGATCAGGTAATCGCCGGCCGCCGGCGCCGTAAAGCTCAGCCGACTGTCGCTCACCCGATAATCGTGCATCGAGACGTAATCCAGCGGAAAGCCGTCGTCGTTCTCCGCCAGTTTCTTGCCCTCGCCGTCGTACAACTCGACGAGCGTATCGACCGGCGAGCGTAGATACCGCTGGGCCGTCGTCTCCAGCACAATCGATTCTTTCTCCGCCAGCCGCACGCGGAACCAATCCGCGTCGTCCGGAGCGTCGATCCGCGCGTTGACGGTCAACGGCCACTCGAGCGGCATCGCTTCCGCCGCGGCCTCGTTGGGCTCGCGCTGGAGCACTTCCGGCAAATTGCCGATCACAAACGGCAGTTCCAATTCGGCCGTATTGTCGCCTTCGGCCACGACGCCGCGCCAGGGAAGGCCATCGGCGTCGGCGGATATCTTCTGCCCTCTGCCGTCGGGCAGGTTGGCGCCGATCCATTCCGTCTCGACGATTTCTCCGCGTCTGCCGCCGGGCGGAAACAGGCCCAAGGGCATCGCCAGTTCGCCGATCGCCAGGCGATAAACGGCTTGGGGAAAGCCGTTGAAGCTTTGCAGCGTCACTCGCGCCGTATACGCGCCGGCGGCGGGCGCGACATAGTCGATGATCGGATCAAGACCCAGCGTGTCGTCCGCTTCGGCAACGACGCGGCCGCGCTCGTCGAGCAGTTCCAACCGGGGGTCGACGTAGCCGTAGTCTCGTCCCTGGCCGTGACTGTCGATCTGGTGGGCCAGCACGGCGGCCGTCAGATGTTGTCCTTGGCGCAGCTCGAAGCGAAAGCAGTCGATGTCGGCCTCGGGATTGATTCGCCCGTTGACCACGACCGGCAATTGGATCGCGGGCGCCGCGGCAGGATCGTCGTTGGTTTCGTTTTCCGTCAGTTCCGGCAGGCGGCCGACGGTGAAATAGATCATGTTCGTCAGTCCGCTGCGCTCGCTCAACACGCGCACGCAACGCCGGCCGGGCAAGGCGTTTTCGGCAATCTTGAACGTAGCCCGCACCAGTTGCGGCGAAACGTTCTGCACGTCGTTGACGGTAATGCCCGGCAGCCCGTCGACCAGCACCGCCTTGGCGCCCGAGAGATTGCAATTGCCGCTGCCGAAGAGATCAACCACGACCGACTTGCCTTGCCTGCCTCCAGCCGGAAAGATCGCGTCGAGCCGGAACTCTTCGTAGCTGGGCGCCTTGACTTGCGCCTGCGCATGGAGTGGGAAGCCCGCCGCAATTGCGAACAGAGTCGCCAGGCCGAACGCTGATCGGCGGAAGGGCGACCGAGCGGATGGCGAAGCGAGCCGCGTGAGCTTTGCTGCGTTCACGCCAGGACCTCGGCGATCGGCTGGCCGCCGTTGTTTACTCGGATCGGGCGGCCGTCTTCCGAGCGATACTCTTGCGTGCCGTCGATTCCCAGTAGCGAGAAGATCGTGGCGGCGTAGTCGAGGGTGCTGTGCGGCCGGCCGACAACACGTTCGCATTTGGCGTCGGTGCGGCCGACCGTCTGCCCCGCGCGCACGCCGGCGCCGCTCAAGGCGACCACGTTGCAAGGCGCGTAATGATCGCGGCCGGCGGCGCCGTTGACGCGCGGCGTGCGGCCAAACTCGCCCGCGCAGAGCACCACGGTCGTCTCCAGCAGGCCGCGCTGGCAGAGATCTTCCAACAGGGCCGACCAGCTACGGTCGAGCGCGGGCAACAGCTTGTCTTTCAGGCGATTGAAGTTGTTGTCGTGCGTGTCCCAACCGGAAGTGGCCACGGTGACGAAACGGACCCCGGCCTCGATCAGCCGCCGCGCCAACAGGGCCGATTGCCCTTCGCGCGTGCGGCCGTAGCGATCGCGAACCGCGTCGGGCTCCTGCTGGAGATCGAAGGCCCGCTTGGCCGCCGGCGAGGTGAGCAGTTCGAACGCCTGGCGGTAAAACTCCTGTCGGTCCAAAAGTTCGCCGTGCGATTGTTCGATTTCCTTTTGCCAGGCGTCGAGCCGATTGAGCATTCGCCGCCGGCGGTCGCTGCGCGCAGGCGGCCCGGAGGCGCTCAAGTCGCCCAGGCGGAAATCAGCGGCGGCCGGGTTGTCCAGGATTGAGAGCGGGTCATACGCCGAGCCAATGTAACCCGCCCCGCCGTACGGCAGCCGATGGCCAATTTGCACGTTGGGCGGCATCGCGTTGAGCCAACCCTGCTGCCGCGCGATCAACGAACCGAACATCGGATAGATGGTTGAGCCGACGGGCTGGCCCGACGTGTCGGGCCGCTGCGGATAGCCGGTCAGCATGTAATGCGTGGCCGCCACGTGATCGCCGCTTTCCTTATGCGCGATCGATTTGATCAGGCAGAGCTTGTCCATCTGCCGGGCCATCTGCGGCAAGTGTTCGCAAACGGCCGTGCCGGGCACGTTTGTCGCAATTGGTTGAAACTGCCCGCGATACTCGAGCGGCGCCTCCGGCTTCATGTCGAAGGTGTCGATATTGCTCATGCCGCCGTCGGTCCACAGCAGAATGCAGCTTACGTCCTTGGCGACCGCGCCGTTCGCCTTGGCTTCAAGCATCCGGGCCAACGACAGTGAAAACAGCGACAGGCCGCCGACCTGCAAAGCCGCGCGGCGGCTGAAGCCCTGGCAATTCTGCATTGGCCGATTCAAGCTGAACATGAGAAGTCTCCCGGCGAAAGCGCCTTCAATGATTGAAGGCGAATTCAGAGCTGTTGATCAACGTCCAGAGCACGTCTTGCCAGCCTTCTTCCCGCGAAGGCGCTTGAGCGAGCAGTTCGGCCAGCGTCTGCCGCTCGGTCTCGCTGGGAAGCCGGGAATAGGCGGCCAGATACAAGTCGTCGGCGATCTCGCGATCGCTCGCCTTTGTTGCGATCAGCCGCGCGAGGCGCCCTTCAGCATGCGACAATTTGCCGTTCACGGCCGCATTGTTTAATAAGTGCAGGGCCTGCAGGAGATCGGGAGAAGCGTCGCGGGCGCACTCGCAGGCGCTGTTCCGCTGAGGCCGGCCGAAGGTCTGCAGGAAGTCAGAGGGAATGTTCGGGTCGGGCAGCGCAATGGCGCGCGTGCCCGCCGGCATGCCGGCGAACTTCTCCGAAGTTCCGCAGACGCTGTTCACCGCGTCGAGCAGGACTTCGGCCGTCAGGCGGCGCGGCACGCGATGGGTAAACAATTCGCCATCCACGTCGCGCTGGGGCGCCAGTTCCACGCTGAGCTGGTAAACGCGCGAATTGCAAATCGTCCGCAGCAGATGCTTGACGTCGAAGCCGTGGTCTGAGAAATCGCGAGCCAAGGCGTCGAGCAGGGCCGGATTGCTGGGCGGGTTCGTCGCCCGCTGATCGTCGATCGGCTCGACCAGTCCGCGCCCGGTCATGTAGGCCCAATAGCGGTTGGCGAAGTTTCGGGCGAAGAAGGGATTCTCTCGGCTGGCAATCCAGTTGGCCAGCGTCTGGCGAACGTCGCCGGTCGCGTCGGACGCCGGCTCCGACTCGCCGAACAGCCGCGGTTGTGCGGCTACGGTCAGCTTGCGCAATTCATTCGGCGCGGCTCGCACGGCCTGCATGCCGCCAAATCGCCCCTTGTCGCCGCTGTCGCGAGTTTCCAGCCGGGTGAAAAACGCGGCCAGGCCGTAGTAGTCGTCCTGCCCCCATGCCTCGAACGGATGATGATGGCAGCGTGCGCATTGCAGCCGCACGCCCAAGAACACTTGAGCCGTTGTCTCCGCCAGCTCTTCCGCGGTTTTGTCGATGAAGAAATACGCCACCGGACCGTGGGAAAACAGGTTGCCTTGGGCCGTCAGCAACTCGCGCACCATCCAATCAAGCGGCCTGTTTTCGCGGATCGACCGCCTGAGCCAGTTGTTGAAGCTCGCCAGCCCCTTGTCGCCCAGGTAGCGCCGATGCGCTCGCAGCAAGTCGCCCCACTTCAGCGCCCAGAAGTCGACGTATTCCGGTCTCTCCAGCAAATCGTCGATGAGCCTGCTGCGTTTGTC
>DASZUP010000736.1:0-2091 GCA_035547635.1 Pirellulales bacterium | reverse complement strand
ATCAAGGCCAGCGGCGCCAGCACCAGGAAGGTGCAGATGGTCGAGACGAGCTCCGGCATGGCCACTTCGCTGGCGCCGAGGAAGGCGGCGTCGCGAGCTTCGGCGCCCATGCCCAAGTGGCGGTGCGTGTTCTCCAGGCAGATGATCGCACTATCGACCATCGGTCCGATGGCCAGCGTCAATCCGGCCAAGGTCATCACGTTGATCGTATTGCCGGTGTAGTACAAGCAGACGACGGCCCCGAGCACCGAGAGCGGGAGCGTGAGGATAGCGATCATCGTCATCCGCCATTCGCCGAGGAACAACAAGATCACCAGCGAGCAGAGCACGGCGCCCAAGGCGCCTTCCTGCACCAACGCGGCGATGGAAGCGCGGACGTAGACCGACTGGTCCATCACCAGCTTGAGCGCGATATCCGGGCGCGTCAGGCGGCTCTGCATGCCGGGCAGGGCCTCGGCAAGCGTGCCGACCACTTTCAGCGTGCTGGCGCCGAGCTGCCGATAGACCGGAATGTAAACCTGGCGGCGGCCGTTTACTCGCACCACGTTGGTTTGAATGAACGCGGCGTCCTTGGGCTCGGCCACGTCGCGCAGATACTCCGAGTTGCCGTGGCGGGCCCAGAGCGGCATGGTCTCCATGCCGTCGCGGCCTTCGACGAACTTGAACATCGAGTTCGACATCAGGGCGATGTCCTGGTTGCCGATCTTGACGTCGCCCGCCGGCACGAAGACGTTGTAATTCTCCACGGCATTCATCACGTCGACCGGCGAGAGGTGACGCGCCTGCATCTTGATGCGGTCGAGATAGACCATCACGGCGCGCAACTTTCCGCCGAACACCACCGGCGCCGAGGCGCCCGGATTGCTCATGATCATGTTGCGGACTTCGTAGCGGCCGACGTCGTACAGGATCGACTCGGTTTCAGTCTCGCTATCCAGAGCGACCAGGCAGACGGGGGTGGAACTGGTCGGGTCAAACGGCAGCACCACGGGAGGCAGCGTGCCCGGCGGCAGGTTGGGCAGCACGCCGAGGGCCAGCGAGTTGACCTGCGTCAAGGCGCCGTTGGCGTCGACGCCGTCCTGGAAATAGTTGCGGATGATGCTGGCGCCGACGATCGAGCGCGATTCCTGCGCCTTGATGCCGTTGGACTGGCCGGTCCACCGCTCCATGCGGTTGGTGATGTCCTTCTCCATGCCTTCGGCCGGCATGCCGCCGTAAAAGGTGAGCACCTGCACGGCAGGGCTGTTGAAGACGGGCAAAATATCGATCGGGATCATCGTCAGCGTCAATACGCCGATCACCAGGATCGTCAGGGCGAATACCACCACCGCGTAGGGATTGCTGAGCGACGCTCGAATCAATCCGTTCATGCAACTACTCCGTTCGAACGCCGCGCCGTCAAGGCGAGCAAGTTCATTTTGTTTTTGGACGACACTGTTAGTCAGGCACGGCGGCGGCAAGTTCACTACGCCGCCGCGGCAATCCGCGTGCGTAGGGCACATGCCGTACCAAGCAGCTCAAGAGCGCGCGATCAGCGAGCGCGGCAGAGGCGGCGCAGGCCGCAAATTCAATTGCGCCGCGAAGATGAGACGTCCGGCCAATTCTGCAGATGCTTGCCGGTTTAGCGCAGGCGGAAGACGAGGAAAGGGCGACTGGTCAAAAGCTTCTTTCCGCCCGGGATAGATTGTGTCCTCAGTAAGCGAACGGACGCTGGCGGCATGTCGACGGAAGATTTTGGGGTTGCATTTCCCGCGTTGTTTGCAGTGTCGTTCGGTTCGCGATTCGGCGCGGGCAGCGGCGCCATTTCCGACGGCGACGATTCCGTTCGCCATTGGGGGCGGCGTTTACCTCGCAGCGACGGGTTTTACGCGCGGACGGTTCTGAAGCTTGCGCAAGCAAGCGGCCGTGCCATTGCGGCGGCGAGCCAGACTCGCGCGTCATGCGCACAGAGCGCGCTTGCGTGTTGACGGCATTGCCGCGGATTGCGCACCGAAGGGTCGAGAGAAAGCGCACTAAGAGCCTATCCGAAAACCGGCTGGGTGCCATGCCTTCGCTGGCGCCAGCCAGCGTAGGCATGCTGAAATACCGCCA
>DASZUP010000735.1:0-7042 GCA_035547635.1 Pirellulales bacterium | reverse complement strand
CGCTGCGATCAGCGCCGCCGCAGACGGAGTCAACCACGGTTCAAAACCGCTGAGTCTTTCGACGACGTCGGCGGGCAAGTGCGTCAGCGCGCGGTCAATCCACGGCGCCAGCGGCTCGGCCAACAAGAACCAACCTGCGGCGCCCGCCAGCAGCGGAAAGGCAAGCCACGGCAACGGCGGCGCCGCGCCCTTGGCATGTTTGTCGTGAGGCCGCAGCAGCACCGCAGTAAGTGCCGGACTGAGCGTAAGCGAATTGAAGGCCGAGATGATGGTCGAAACCGCAATGGTCAGGGCGAACTGCCGGAAAAATTGCCCGGTAATGCCGCTGATGAACGCGCACGGCACGAACACGGCGCTGAGCACCAGGCCGACCGCGATCACCGGTCCCGAGACCTGCTCCATGGCCTTGATCGTGGCTTCGCGCGGCGCGAGCCCTTCTTCTATATGATGCTCGACGGCCTCCACCACCACGATCGCGTCGTCAACCACAATGCCGATCGCCAGCACCAGCCCGAACAGCGTCAGGTTATTCAAACTGAAGCCGAACAGGGCCATGGCCGCGAACGTGCCGACGATCGCCACTGGAACGGCCACCAGCGGAATGATCGCCGAACGCCAGTTCTGCAGGAACAGCAGCACGACCACGGCCACCAGCACGATGGCGTCGCGCAGCGTGTTGAAGACTTCCTTGATCGACTCGCGCGTGTAGGGAATGGTGGTGAAACCGACGTCGTACGTCAGGCCGTCGGGGAAGCTCTCCTTCAGCTCCGCCATTTTCTCCATCACCAGATCGTGCGTCTCCAACGCATTGGCGTCGGGCATCTGGAAGATGGCCAGAAACACGGTCGGCTGCCCGTCGATGCTGACGTCGACGTCGAGGCTTTTGGCGCCCAATTCCACGCGGGCGACGTCTTTCAACCGCGTCATGCGGCCGTCGGGCGTGGTCTTCAGAATGATCTGCTCGAAGTCTTCAACGTCTTCCAGCCGCCCGAGCGTATTAAGGCTCACGTGCAGCGGCTGATCGGCGGGCGAAGGCGGCTGACCGATCGCCCCGGCGGCCACGGGCATGTTCTGTTCGCGGATGGCGTCGGCCACGTCGGAAGCGGTCAGGCCGCGCGAGGCCAACTGCTCCGGGTCGACCCAGACCCGCATGCTGTAGTCGCGCTGGCCGAAGACGAATACGTCCCCCACGCCCTCGATGCGCGACAGCTCGTCTTTCACCTGCAGGATGGCGTAATTGCTCAAATAGAGCTGATCGTAACGCTGATCGGGCGAAATCAACGCCACGCCCATCAAAATGTCGGGCGAGCGTTTTCGCGTGGTCACGCCGGTTTGCTTGATGACGTCCGGGAGTTGCGGCACGGCCAGAGCCACTCGGTTCTGCACCATGACCTGCGCCATGTTCACGTCGACGCCGTGATGGAAGATCACGCTCAAGTTGTACTGGCCGTCGTTCGTGCAGGCCGACGACATGTACATCATGCCCTCGACGCCGTTGACCTGCTGCTCAATCGGCGCGGCCACCGCCTCGGCCACCACTTGCGCGCTGGCGCCGGGATAAGCGCAACTGACCGTCACGTTCGGCGGCGAGACCTGCGGAAACTGAGCCAGCGGCAGGGTCAGCATGGCAATGCCGCCCGCCAAGGTGATCAGAATCGACAGCACCGAGGCGAAGATCGGACGGTCGATGAAGAATCTGGATATCACGGCCGCTTATTCCCTTTCCACACTGCATTCCGCCGAACGGACGCCGTACCGGATGCTCCGGCGCCCAGGTCGCTCTGGCGTTTCGCCCCCACCGGGCCGACGTTATCTGCCCCCGTCGGCAGGCTTCGAAGCGATGGTGTTTGGAAGTTCAAACTGAGGAATGGCGGCGGTCAGTTCGGTCTTTTCCAGCTTTGGTTCGACCTTGGCGCCGGGGCGCACGCGCTGCAAGCCGTTGATCACGACGCGCTCCCCGGCAGATACGCCCTTGGTGATCACGCGCAACTGCCCGTGCAGTTTGCCGACTTGCACGCGGCGGTAAGAGACCTCGTTCTTGTCATCGACGACATAGATGAACTTCTGGCCTTGGTCGGCGCCCAACGCAGGCTCGGGCACCAGCAACGCGCGGTACGGTTCGCCGATCGGCACGCGCACCCGGACGAACATCCCGGGCGACAGCAGCCGTTCCGGGTTGGGAAACACGGCGCGAACGCGGAGCGTGCCGGTGCTGGAATCGAGCTGGTTTTCTTCGAAATTCAGCACGCCTCGATGCGGATACCCTTCTTCGTCGGCCAGCCCCATCAACACCGGCATGCTCGCCTCGCGAGCCGTCTTGGCGCCTTCCAGGCGGCGCAATCGCAACATGGTCCGCTCGTCGATGTCGAAATTGACGTGCATCGGCTCCTGGGCCACGATGCTGGTCAAGATCGTCTCGTCGCCGATCACGAGATTGCCGGGATCGATGAACGGCTGGCTCAGTCGGCCGGAAATTGGCGAGCGGATGTCGCAATAGCCGAGATTGACCCGGGCGATCTTGAGCGCCGCTTTGGCGGATTTCAGCGACGCCTCGGCCTCGGCCAGGTCTCCCGAAACCAGGTCAAATTGCTCCTTGGTGATCACGCCGGTCGGATGCAGGCTTTCGGCCCGCGCATAGTCGGCGCGCAGACGGCTTACGCGCGCTTCCGCCTGGGCCACGGCGCCGTCGTTTCGATCGAACTCGGCCTGGTAATAAGGCGGATCAATTTCGAACAAGCGGTCGCCTGCTTCCACCTCGGCGCCGTCCTCGAAATGGACCGTCTTCAGGTAACCCGTTACTCGAGCGCGAATCTCGATCGAGGTGACGGCTTCGGTCTGGCCGGTGAAATCCTCGTGGTCCGTGATCTCCTCGTACACCGGAAGCGTGACGACCACCTCCGGCGCCTTGGGCGGCGCAGGAGGCGGAGTCGCCGAGGCATGGTGGCAACCGGCCGCGGCCAGGCACGCCAGACAGGAAAACCAGATCGTTCGATGGTGCATCAAGCGGATCACGTCGTGTTACTCCAGGAAGCTTCAGCCGTCTTGCGTTCCCTCCGGCGCATGTCGTCGCCGCCCCGCGTCGCTCAGGATGCCATGAAAGATGACGTCCAGAATGTCGCGGGCCTGAGCTTCGACCGATTTCTGCCGGCCGGAGAAGTAGTTGGTGAACATCGTGCCGTAGAGCAAGTCGCCCAGCACGTCGAGAATGCGGTCGACGGGCATGTCGCGGATCTGGCCCTCGGAGATATACGACCGATAGAGGTTCCGCAGGTGTTCCCGGTTCGCCTCGCGGTGCTCGAAATAGGTCGGTTTTTTGCGGTCCTTGAACTGCGACCGCTCGTGAATCAGCAATTCCACCAACTCAGGGTGGTCAGCGAAAAAACCGAGGTAAGAGTAGACGACCTTCGAAATCCGCTCGGGCGGATCTTCGATGTCGGCGATACTGGCTTCAATGTGCTCGCACAGCTTGCGAATGCCGCGATCCGCGGCCGCCAGGAAGAGCTCGCGTTTGCTGGGGAAATAGCGGTACAGCGTCCCCTTGCCGACGTGCAACGCATCGGCCAGCATTTGTGTGTCCGTCCCCGCAAAGCCGTGTTGCGCGAAGAGCCGCGTGGCCGTATCGAGAATCTCCTCGCAGCGATCGGCCGCATGGGCAGTTTCTCGAGACATTCGAGCGGCGGGCTTCACGGCGCGGATCCCGGGGGGAAGGAGCGGACTGACTGGTCAGTTCTATAGAAGCATAAGCAGCCTCCAGGCCTGTGTCAACGTGGTCAAACTTCCGCCGCATGCGGAAAGCCAACCTCGGGCAATCGCTTTTAATACTTTTGGGCTATAAGGTTGCGGCGCCCACGCAAAGCAACTGCCGTGCCTGCACCCAACCTCAGAGGGCCAAACCGGGCAGATGCTCAACGATCGAACCGACCAAACGGCCGCGGTTGATAGCTGCGGTAGAAGCGCGGGGGGTAGGCCCCGAACGTCCGTCCTCGACCATAGCCCAAGTAGCCGTATCCGCGATACCCTCGGTAGCCCGCGTAAAACGACGTTCCTGGATTGTAGCCATAACCGTACCCGGAACCGGCCCAAGGGGCGTAACCGCCGAACGTCGTTCCGCCATAGCCTGCGATCCCGAAGCGAGGCGCTCCGAAGTAGCCGCCATACCCCGTCGCGCCATAAGTGAGGTCCCCGCCGGGCGAGGGCACGGTCGCCGCGCCTACCGGGTAGTTGCCTACCGCGCTGCCCGTCGGTGACGCGCCAGGCAAGGTCCTTTCAATCGTGTACGAATTCGGCCCCGAGACATAGCCAAGTTGGGCATGAGCCTCAGAACATGTCATCCATGCTGTCGTCGCCGCAACCGCCGCCAGACACTGCATCCGCATGACCGTCTCCTTGTGTGCGAGGACCATCGATTTTGCCCAGGTCAGCCTGCCCCCCCAAGTACTGTACGGAGCGCCGTGCCGTTCGGAACTTTCGAATGCCAGCGCCTTAAAGAAAAGTAATCAAGCCTGGCATTACCGCGGCCGCCACGAAGTGCCGCTGCTGGACGCAGTGCATCAGCCAGAATGCCCATGCATTAAACAGGCAACACACGCGGAGGTCGCTTACTTCGGCGGACGTTCCGTCGAGGCGGACGGACCGAACCACTGCAGCACATAATAGAAGACAGGCGTCAGGAACACGCCGAAGACCGTCACGCCCAGCATCCCGCTGAATACGGCTAGCCCTAGCGTCTGACGCATCTCGGCGCCGGCGCCGTGGGCAATCACCAGCGGAACAACGCCGAGAATAAAGGCGAACGAGGTCATCAAAATCGGTCGCAGCCGCAAACGGCAGGCTTCCAACACGGCCTCTCGCAACGGCATTCCCGCTTCTTGCTGCTGCTTAGCGAACTCGACGATCAAAATGGCGTTCTTGCTGGCCAGCCCGACCAGCACCACCAGGCCGATTTGCGTGAAGATGTTCTCCGCCATGCCGGCCATGTCGATGCCGAACGCGGAGCAGAGCAGGCACATCGGCACCACCAGGATCACTGCCAGCGGCAGCTTCCAGCTTTCGTACTGCGCCGCCAGCACCAGAAACACGAACACGACCGCCAGGGCGAAGACATAAGTGGCCGTGCTGCCGGCCTGCAGTTGCATGAAGGTCAATTCGGTCCAGTCGTAGGCCATCGACTGCGGCAGCTTGTCCGCCGCGATTTGTTGCATGGAAGCGATGGCCTGCCCGGAGCTGCCGCCCGGCGCAACTTCGCCGTTGATGGCCGCCGCCGCGTACATATTGTACCGCATGATGACCGACGGGCCGCTGGCGTCGCGGACTTCGAGCAGGGTTCCCAGCGGCGCCATCTGTCCGTACCGGGTGCGGACCTTGAGCAACTTGATCTCGTCGATCTGATTGCGGAAGCGTTTGTCGGCCTGAATGTTGACCTGCCAGGAACGGCCAAACTCGTTGAAGTTGTTCACATAGTAGGAGCCCATGTAAACCTGCAAGGCGTTGAAGACTTCGCTCAGCGGCACGCCGAGCGCCAGGCACTTGCTGCGGTTGATATCGAGATACAGCCACGGCGTGTCAGAGCGCGTACTGTTGAACAGTCCACGCAGACCCGACGTATCGTTGCCGGCGGCCACGATCTGATCGCTCGCCGTTTGCAGAGCCGGCAGGCCGAGATTTCCGCGGTCTTCGACGATGAACTTGAAGCCGCCGGTCGTGCCTAAGCCTTCGATCGGCGGCGCGCCGAACACGGTAACCAGCGCCTCGAGCACTTCGCGGCGGCAGCGCTCGCGCAGCTCGGCGGCCACGTCATCGGCCGAGACGCCCGGCCGCTCATGAAATTCCTTCAACATTACATACATTGAGCCCAGGTTCGGCGCGTTGGCGTTCAACAGCAGCGACTGCCCCGAAATGCCGACCGTGTGCGAAACGGCCGAGTTATCACGGGCCATCTCTTCAATCCGGGCGACGATCCGCCGGGTCCGCTCGACCGAAGCCGAGTCGGGCAATTGCACGTTGACCAGCAGATAGCCTTTGTCTTGCTGAGGAATAAAGCCCTTCGGCAGGCGTTCGAATTCCCAGTACGTGACGAACAACAGCCCGCCGTAGACGAGCAGCACCAGGGCGCTGACTCGCAGCGCGCCGCCTACGATGCGCGTATAGACGTTCGTGCCGGCGCTGAAACCGCGATTGAAGCCCCAGAAGAACCAGCCCAGGGTCGTATCGAGCAGCCAGCTCAGCGGGTCGCGCGCGGCGCCGTGCGGCTTGAGCAGGATGGCCGCCAGGGCAGGGCTGAGCGTGAGCGAATTGAAGGCCGAGATCACGGTCGAAACGGCGATCGTCACGGCGAACTGCCGGAAGAACTCGCCGGTGATCCCGCCGATGAACGCGCACGGGACGAAGACCGCGCACAGCACCAAGGCCACGGCCACTACCGGACCGGTCACCTCGTCCATCGCTTTACGGGCGGCCTCGCGCGGCGCCGCCCCTTGTTCCAGCCAGCGTTCCACGTTCTCGACAACTACGATTGCATCATCGACCACGATGCCGATGGCCAGCACCAGCCCGAACAGTGAAACGTTATTCAAGCTGAAGCCGAGCGCCGCCATCGCCGCCGCCGTGCCGATAATGGCCACCGGCACGGCAATCAACGGAATAATCGCCGCCCGCCAGTTCTGCAGGAAGGCTAATACGACGATGGCCACCAGAATCACTGCGTCGCGCAGCGTCTTGAAGACTTCGACGATCGACTCGCGAATGAAAGGCGTGGTGTCGTAAACGATGCTGTAATCGAGTCCCTCGGGGAATCGCTGCTTCAACTCCTCCATCTTGTCGTACACGCCGCGCGCCGTCTGCAGGGCGTTCGAGCCGGGCAACTGATAGATCGACAATGCGACGGAAGGACGGCCGTCGAGCGTGCAGGACTGATCGTATTGCTGCGAGCCCAGTTCGATCCGGGCCACGTCGCGCAACCGCACGATGCTGGAGATCTGGCCGCTGACGCCGGACTGGTTGACCTTGAGAATCACCGCGCCGAACTGCTCCGGATCGGTCAGCC
>DASZUP010000734.1:0-5116 GCA_035547635.1 Pirellulales bacterium | reverse complement strand
GCGGCGTGTTCTACGAACTGGCGCCGGCGCCGCCGCAGCGCCCGCAGTCGCCGTTTCCTCGCAAGTTGAGCGAGACGGGCCTGTTCGCCTCAACCAAAGACCACGCGCCGGCGCCGGGCGTCATTGCTTATTCAGTCAACGCCCCGCTCTGGTCCGACCACGCGCATAAGGAACGCTTCCTGGCCTTGCCGGGCGACTCGAAGATCGAGTTTGAGGCGATCGAATATCCGCAGCCGGCGCCGGGCGCACGGCACGGCTGGCGCTTTCCTGACGGAACCGTGGCGGTCAAAACGTTTTCGCTGGAAATGGAACGCGGCAATCCGGCCAGCCGCCGCCGGTTGGAAACTCGCATTTTGCACTTCGAGCAGCTCGCCGGCAGCGAAGAGGTGGGCGATCAGTACTGGCGAGGCTACACGTACGTCTGGAACGACGAGCAAACCGATGCGGAATTGCTCGACGCCGGCGGCCTTGACCGCGTGCTTGAAATCGCCGATGCCGCGGCGCCCGGCGGCAAGACCCGGCAAACCTGGCGCTTTCCCAGCCGGGCCGAGTGTACGCTCTGCCATACCATGGCCGCCAAGTACGCCTTGGGGCTGAACACGCTGCAACTCAACCGCGATCACGATTATGGGGGCGCGACCGCCAATCAACTCGCCACGTTCGAGCACATCGGCCTGTTTACGGAGCCGCTGCCCAAACGGCCGGAAGCGCTGCCTGCACTGGCCGATTACGGTGATCGGAGCTTGGAGACGGCCATACGGGCCCGCAGCTATCTGCACGCGAACTGCTCCCACTGCCACATGAAATGGGGCGGCGGCAATGCCGACTTTCAACTGTTGGCGACCTTGCCGTTGGAAGAACTGGGCATCGTCAACGTGCGACCCGCTCATGGCGACTTCGGCCTGGGCCGCGGTCGCCTGCTCGTGCCGGGCGAGCCTGAGCGCTCGATCTTGCGGTACCGCATGGCAAAGCTCGGCCTGGGCCGCATGCCGCACGTGGCCTCGTCGGTCCTTGACGCCGAAGCCCTGGAAATCATCCGCGACTGGATCGAGCAACTCCCTGGCGAAAGCAAGCAGGGAGAATAAAGACCTTGCACGCGCTGGTCGGCGGAAAAACTGAAAGCCACTCCGGCAAAACGGTTTTGCTCTCGCGTCGTTCACTCTATGATGCGATGCGACGGTTTGTCCTTGAGGCGCGGGAAATCTTTGCATGCACGAAACGACATCGCAGTTCTCCGCCTTTGACGGGCTGCAGTTGTTCGAGCGAACCTGGGCGCCTGATGAGTCGCCACGCGCCGTCGTGGCCGTCGTGCACGGCTACAGTGAACACAGCGGCCGCTATCAGGAACTTTCGCAACGGCTGACGGACGCGGGGTATGCCGTGAGTCTGTTCGATCTGCGCGGTCATGGCAAATCGGCAGGAACTCGGGCCTTCGTTCGCTCGTTTGACGAGTATGTTCGCGATCTGCAGAGTTTCATTGAGCGGCTGCGCGAGCGAGAGCCGGATTTGCCGTTGTTTCTGCTGGGCCACAGCATGGGCGGATTGATCGCCGCGCTATGGACCTTGAAGCACGGATCAACGGTGCGCGGGCTGGCGCTCAGCGCCGCGGCGCTGAAAGTCAGCGACGAAATCCATCCCTGGCTGCAGCGGTTTTCCGCGGTGATCGGCGCGGCGGCGCCGCGCCTGCCGACGATCCGGTTCAACGACGCTTTCTTGTCGCGGCGGGCGGAAGTGGTGCAAGCCTATCGCGACGATCCGCTCGTATACCATGGCCGGATGCTGGCCCGGACCGGCGCCGAGTTGGTGCGGAACTCGCGAGAGATTGCCGGCAGAGTATCGCGCCTTACCGCGCCGCTGCTGGCAATGCACGGTTCGGCCGACCGCCTGACGGATCCCGAAGGAAGCCGCCGGTTATATGAGCAGGCGGCTTCGTCGGACAAGACTTTCAAGCTCTATGAAGGGCTCTACCATGAACTGCTGCACGAGCCGGAACGGCAGCAGGTAATGACCGATCTTGTCGATTGGCTGCGGGCGCACTGCTGACCGCGGCGAAGCGCGGACCGGTAATGCACCCGGCGCTGCGGAAGGCCCCGCCGGGCGAGCGGCTAAAAGCCCATGCCCATGCCACCCCGGCCCATCATACCGCCGCCCATCCGGCCGCCCATCATAGGCGGGCGAACCGGAATCACCAGGTCGGCCACCGGGTAGACCTTGTTGGTCAGCATGTTTTCGGCTTCGGTCTTGGTGGTGATCATCAACACTTCATTGCGGATCACGTACGTCAGATCCAGTTCGCCGAGCATGAGCCGCAACGCGGAACGCAGGCTGATGCCCTTGATGTTGCGCGTGACCGGCGTGTCGCTGCCGACGCCTTCGTCGCTCAAGGCCCGGCTATCGAGCTGGATTTCGATCTCGTGACGCTCCTTGAGGTACTCGACCACGTCGGTCAGGGGCTGATCGACGAATTCGAGCTCGGTCTTGTCGTCCAGCGCAGCGATGATTTTCGCCTCGTTGGGATTGCTCTGCGTCAAGTCGACCGCCTTGTACTTCTTGCGCCGCTCGGTGAGCAACTGCCAGACCTCGGGATCGGGATAGAGAATCGGCGGTTCGTCGGGCGTGGGAATGTGCGAAAGCTCCGTCTGGAACATGGAGTCGATCACGCCCTTATGCCGCGCGTCGACCACGGCCATGATATCGGCCGTATAGCCGACCATGCGGGCGGTCAGTTCGGCAGTCCGCAAGCCGGGAGTTTTGGGAGACATGGCTTCGGCAATGTTGGCCACGGCTTCGGCGTCGCGATAGCGTTCTTCGTCCATCAGGGCGTTGAAGCGAGCCATCAACTGGTCGACTTTCTGTTCTTGCAGAAACAGCTCCTGATTGATTCGCTCTCGGGCCTGGCCTTCCGCCTCGATTTGCGCGCGGCGCAGGTCGTTTTCGGACTTGATCAGCGCCTGCCGGCTGGCGATCTGCAGCGCGGCTTCGATCTTGTCTCGCAGTTGCGAACGCACCGCGGGATCAAGCTCCGGCGCCTGGTTGACGGTTTCCAGCGTCAACTTGAGCATGTTGATCGCGTTCTCAGGATCGTAGCCTGTCATCTTGGAGGCTTCGTTAACCGTGTTCTGCACCTGCGTACGCAGGAATTGAACGTAAACTCGCTGTTGCTCCTCTACCTCGTTCAGCAGATCTCCCTCGGCTTCTTCTTCCGCCTCATCCGGAGCGGGACCGGCCGGAGCAGGGGCGGCTGAAGTTTGAGAAGCAAGTCGCAAGGGCTTCGGCCCGGCGTTCAAGGGCGCCACCGCCGTCGCCTTGGGGGGTGCGCCGGCGCCGGGCTTCCTTTTATCCAAGGCCGACCGCAGGACGTCGGCGCGGGGATTCAAGGGGTCGAGCCGAGCGGCCTGTGCTGCAAGTTGTTTGGCTTCGTCGAGTTGTCCCAACGCAAAGGCCTGCTGGCCGAGTTGGGCGAGATTGTCGGCCTGGGCATTCACGAACCAGCGCAGATCGGCAAGGCCGGCCGTGCCGATCGTCGGCAGGGTGAGACCGCCATCGCGGCTGGCAATCTTGATGACTTCGCTCAGGTAGGCGTTCTCGTCGAGCGGCTTGGCCACGTTGAGGCTCCAGCGAAGCGTCAGCGGTTTGCCGGCCGTTTCGGCCTGGACCTTGAGGTCGATCTTCTTCGTTTCGGCGACCAAGGCCGCTTCGGCATGGCCCAGCAGCACTGTTTCACGGTCGAACCGCAAGGGGGCGACGCCGCGGAAGTACGTGTGGTCAAATCCGGCAGGCAATTCCACCGACATCGGCCAGATCACCGTGCCCCGAGCCGCGTCGGCCAGCAAACCGCCGAGCTGGGCGCCGGTCCGGTCGTCGCGATCCACCAGCAGCATGCCGCCGCTGTGCTTGGCCAGTGCGCCGAGCAATTGCATGTCGGTCCGAGGACCCAGGCTATAACTGTTGACGGAGATGCGGCTCTCGACAAGCTGATCGGCCAACTGCCGCAGGCGGTCGCTGAGGAGCAAGTGCGCGGTGCTCATGCCGTCGCCGATATAGACGATAGTGCGAGCCCGGCCGGGTTTCGCGTCGCTCATCAATTGCTTGACGGCCGTCGCGATCGCGCCGTCCATATCGGTCGAACCCAGCGGAACGCGGCGCTGCAACTCGCCCAGCGCCCGGCCCATGTCCGCGCTGTCGGCCTTCTGTAATCCGGTCGTCAAGCCGATCGCATTCACGTCGACGGCGAGCAAAGCGACCCGATCACCGGCATCCAGGCTAGCCAGCAATTGGTGCAGCGCCGCCAGGCCCTTCTTGCGGAACGAGCCGGTCTGGCTCGCGGAGGTGTCAAACAGCACCGCGATGTCATGCGGTTGACGCTGCGGCTCGGCGACTTGCGGCATGACCTCCAAGGCAAAGTAGGCTTCGCCGTTGGCTGCGTAGGTTTCCATTTGCGCCGTCGGACGAGCGGATGCCGCCGGTTGTTCAGCGCCGCACAGCGCCACGTTGAACAGGCAGCTCGCAACGAGAGCGCATGCGGTGGAGGTCAAGAAGGACCGAAAGGCCTGTGCCATGAGAGAGTCTCCCCAACAAGGGACATGCTGCGCGCGACCCGATGCGGTCCGACGCGTTGGTAGCTCGAATTGTCAATTCCGATGCCAGGCCGGACGGCTCCCTTCAACGCACGGAAACGCCCGACATGGCGTCCTGCGATCCATGCCAGCGCGACGGCGAAGTAAGCAGCGCGCCGCCGCGCGGCGGTCGCTCCTTCGCGGACGCTTTCGCATGGTCCGGATTGCTTGAATCAACCAACCTGACGATTCGATCCTAATCCGACCTCAAACGGCTTGTCAAAAGGAATTCGTTTGCACCCCCCATAAGAAAACATGCAGATTGCCGAGCTTTTTTCTTTGCGATCCCTGCCCGCGAACTATTTATCGGCATTTTTTGCGTCCGGCGGTTCCGTTTCCCCTGTGTTCCCGTCCTCTCTTTTTGTTTCATCTGGTTCAGCGCTGCGGCCGGCAGGCGCCGCACGCGGAACCGCCAGGTTTATGCCGCGAGCCAAGGCGCCATCACCCGCCGGCGGCTTTGGCGGGGGGGAACTTGCGCGCCGCCGGCCTCCCAGTTCTTC
>DASZUP010000733.1:0-3591 GCA_035547635.1 Pirellulales bacterium | reverse complement strand
AGTTGCTCCGGCTTGTACGCCTGTGATCTTGCCCTGACCGTAGAAGCGGTCAGTCGCGTTGCGATGCGGGAGTGGGCGGAAGGGAATTGACGCAAGATGCGGGCGAGTTCGCCCCCATCCTTTCCGAATGGCTCACGTGATCCGCAAAGTGCAAACAAAACTGCAGCCGGCAGGCGCTTCGGCACGTGGTACGAGCAACTATCCAGATCGTCGGCCGGCGTAGGTCGCGGCCGCGCAAACGCTGGGCGCCTGGCTTTACCGCGCAGAACCAACAAGCGCAAATCAAGCACACACTCGCACTGCCCTACAAGCTCTAGCCAGGCGGCGAAAAACCTGCAACTTCTCGTCGGACGTTTCAGGCGATGCCGTACTTTTCCAGCAGCCGGTAGAGACTGCGGCGGTTGATGCCCAGCACCCGGGCGGTGCGGGCCTTGTTCCCCTTCTCGCGCTCCAGCACTTCCAGCACGTGCGTCCGTTCGATGTCGTCCAGGCGGTCGCCGGCGCCGTTCAGGCCGCGGCTCTCGCAACTCGGACGGCGCAGCTCGTGCGGCAAGTCTTCCACGCGCACCATTTCATCGTCGGCCAGGATCTTGGCCCGCTCAATGACGTTGATCAGTTGGCGGATGTTGCCCGGCCAGGAATAACTCTCCATGGCCTGCATCGCTTCGGGTTCGATCTCCCAGTTCTGACCGAGAAACCGCTGAACCAGCAGAGGAATGTCGCCGGTGCGATCGCGCAGCGGCGGCAGCTCGAGCGACATTACGTTGATGCGATAGAACAAGTCTTCGCGAAAGCGCCCCTCTTTGACTTCCTCGCTCATATCGCGATTGGTGGCCGCCAGCAGCCGCACGTCCACGCGGCACTCCTTGAGCGAGCCGACGCGGCGGAACGAGCCGTCTTCGAGCACGCGCAGCAGCTTGGCCTGCAACGAGCCGGGCATCTCGCCGACTTCATCGATCATCAGCGTGCCGCCGTCGGCCAGTTCAAACAAGCCCTGCTTGGCGGAAACGGCGCCGGTAAACGAGCCCTTCTCGTGGCCGAACAACTCGCTTTCCAGCAACGTCTCCGGCAATGCCGCGCAGTTGATGACCACCAGCGGCTTGTCGGCCCGATGGCTGGCCTGGTGCAAGGCCCGGGCGACGAGCTCTTTGCCCGTGCCGCTCTCGCCTTGAATCAAGATCGCCTTGTCGGTCGGCCCGGCGCGCTCGATCAGCCGGAAGACCTCTTTCATGGCGCCCGACCGGCCGATCATTTCCGACTGCGGCCGGCTGCGCTCCAGCACCGCCTTGAGCTGGCGGTTCTCTTTGCGCAATTGCCGCTGCTCGTAGGCCCGCTGGACGATCAATTCCAGGTCGGCCAGCGGAAAGGGCTTGGTCAAAAAGTCGTGTGCGCCGCGCTTCATCGCCTCGACGGCCGTCTCAATCGTGCCTTGGCCGGTCAACAGCACGACCTCGCAGTCGGGACTGCCGGCTTTCAGCTTTTGCAGCAGGTCCAAGCCGGAAAGTCCCGGCATGACCAGGTCGACCACGGCCACTTGAAACTGCCGTCGAGCGGCCAGCTCCAGGGCCTTCTCGCCGTCTGAAGCTTCTTGCACGCGGTAGCCGCGGCGCGAGAAACGGCGGGCGACCGTCGCCCGGTATTCCGCGTCGTCATCGACGATCAACAAATCGATATTGTTTTCTGCTGCCGGTTCCATGGAATTGTTTGCAATGAAGGTAAGCGGACGGAAATTCGACGCCTCAACGGGCCAGAACCATCTGGCTAAGCAACGCCCGTGCCGCAAGGCTAGCGATTCGCGGAGCGTTCTCAAACCGTGCGGTTTAAGCCGCCGATAAAGCCCGTTCGGCGACGACGACGAGGCGAGGCGGCGCGCCAAAATGGCCCAGGTGTGCATAACCGCACGCTTTCAGTGTACCCGCACAGTCGGCCTGCCGGGAGACGGTCGGCCAGTTACCGAGAATCTCAGGATTGTCGGCCTGACTGGCCGCGGCGCACGAATTGCTAATCTCTGCTGGCAGATGCAGACGCAACGTTTGCGGCGCTGCACGGAAATGCGAGGTGCAACATGATTGAGCAGGAATATTTGGCATTCGCTGCGGCGTTCCAGGCGGAGCACCGCGAGATGCGACGCCTGGTGCAAGTTCTGCGGCATGCCATGGGCAAGGAAGGGGGCTGGTCGAAAGAGTCGGCCCAAGAGGCTCTCAAGGCCTTCGAGGCGCTCAAAGCGCACCTCAAGGAACACTTTGCCCAGGAGGAAGAAGGAGGCTACCTCGAGCAGGCTTTGGCCGTGGCGCCGCGTTACAGCGATGAAGCCAAGCTATTGTTAAAGCAGCACGGACTGATGACCCGCCAGGTCGCGCACGCGGTGGAAACGGCCAGGCGCGCAGTCGACGAACCGGGCGCCTGGGCCGCGTTGGCCGCCGAGACTCGCGAGTTGCTGCAAAAGTTGGTCGAGCATGAAACGGCCGAGAATCGGATCGTGCAAAAGGCGCTGAACACCGGCATTGAGGCTGAGTAGGCCCGCCGGCAAGCGCCAGTGCAGAAGCCAGGGGGCGCGTCGCAGTCCCGAGCAAGGTCTGCCTGCGGAAGCAGCGGCGCGGGAGGATCACGAATCATGCCTATATCGACTCTGCCCACTTCACGGGGACGGCTCGCCGATCAGGCGGCGGAAGATCGCAATGACTGGCCGCAATCGACCGCCATAGCCGAGTGGCTGAAACGCCCGGAAGCCTATAAAGAACCGATCAGCCGCGTCGGGCTGAAGGAGACCCATATCTCGTGGGTCTTCCTGACGGATCGCTTCGTCTACAAGCTGAAGAAGCCCGTGCGATTCGACTTTCTCGACTTCCGCTGCGTCGAGACCCGCCACGAGGCCTGCACGGCCGAAGTGCGGCTCAATCAACGCCTGGCTCGAGGCGTGTATCTCGGCGTCGTGCCGATTTGCGCCGACGCGGCCGGGCGGCTGTCGCTCGACGGGTCCGGACGGGTCGTCGATTGGATCGTCAAAATGCGGCGCCTGCCCGCGGACCGGATGTTGGACGAATTGATCCGCAACGGACGCCTGTCGCACGAGGAAACCATGCGACTGGCCGGCGCCCTGGCCTCGTTCTATCACGGCCTGTCGCCGGTCACGATGGGCGCCAGCGATTACCGCCAGGCGATTGAGCAGCACGCCCGCGCCAACCGCGAAGAACTGCTCAAGCCGCTGCACCGGCTGCCGGCTTCGCTTGTTAAACGCGTCCACGCAGCCCAGCTCAGATTCTTGCAACTGGAAGGCGGACAGTTCGAAGACCGCGTTTGCGACGGCCGCATCGTCGAAGGGCACGGAGATCTGCGACCCGAGCACATCTGCCTGGACGGCGCCCCCGCGATCTTCGACTGCATTGAATTCAACGAGGATTTCCGTCGCCTGGACGTAGCGGACGAATTGGGCTTCTTGGCGATGGAGTGCGATCTGCTGGGCGCCGAGCGGGTCGGAGCGCAAATCGTCGACGCCTACCGCAGCGCCTGCCACGATCAATTCTCGGACGAGCTCTGGAATTTCTACAAATGCTACCGGGCCTGCGTGCGGGCAAAAGTCGCCGTACTCCG
>DASZUP010000732.1:0-3789 GCA_035547635.1 Pirellulales bacterium | reverse complement strand
GTTCTTCGGAAAGCAGGCCCTCGGCTTGCCCGAAGCGCGAAATCGTCCCATCGCTTTTGCGTTGAATCAAGCCCGAGCCATCGGTGGCGATCCACAAGTTTCCGTCGGCATCTTCGCACAGATCTTCGATCCAGGCGCCGGTCAGCAGGCCTTGCTCGTCGGGCGGCAGAGAGAAGCGTGCGCCGTCAAAGCGGAACAATCCGGACTGAGAGCCGAGCCACAGATAACCGTCGGTCGTCTGGCGGATGGAAAAAATCGTGGCCTGGGGCAAGCCTTGCTGCACCTGCCATTTCCGCAGCAGCGCTTGAGACAAGGTGCGATTCGGATTGATGGCTGCAGCCGGGCCCGCCCAACTCGCAACCGTCGCCGCCATGAGCACAACCCGCAAACTTGCTGCGGCGCATGGCCGCGCGCAACAGGGGCGGGTACGCAGCGAAAAGCGAAAATCGAGTTTCATGCTCGTTGTCTTGTGGTAGCGCCGGGAGTGCTCGTTTCGCAATGCGGCTGGCGCAGCATGCAGTCATGGCGCCTGTTGCGTACCATGGTCGGGCCAAGGGGCGACATTTGCAACTCAAGTTCACCGCGGGGGCCCCCAGCCGGCACTATGCCTAATGGCATAGTCCCGCCCCTGCCGCGTTGCAGTCGCCGTGAAACGGCCCGATACCGATAATGAAGCAGCCCGCCCGGCGCCGGCGGCTTACCCGACGGCGTTACCCTGCCTGCCCGGTAAACCCCATGAAAATGCTCGGCGCATGAAAGCGCAGCAGTTATGATTTCAAAGATGGCAGACCTCCCTGTGACGTCCCCGCACGAAGCGCACGCCCCACTATCCCCGCCCTCGCCCGCAGTGTTGCCTGAGACCGCCCCGCCTCGCCGCGAAACGCCCTCGCAGCGACGGACCGACAAAGTCGTTCCGCCGCCGAGCCCCAGCGCGCCCGCGCCGAGCCGCGGCTGGATAACCTGGCTGTTGCTGCTCTCGATGGCTGGCGGCGCCGCTTACTATCGGCATTTCTGGTGGCCTGTCGCGGTTTCTTGGATCGCGCCCGCCAGATCGGAAGCGCCGGTCAAGCCGGCGGCGAAAAGCGTAGCGATCCGGGCCGTCAAGGCCCGCCAAGGAGATCTGGAACTCTATCTCAACGGCCTGGGCACCGTGACGGCTTTCAATACCGTGACGATCCGCAGCCGCGTTGAAGGAGAGCTGGTGCGGGTCGCCTTCACGGAAGGGCAGATGGTCAAGAACGGAGACCTGCTGGCCGAGATTGACCCGCGACCGTTCCAGGTGCAGCTTGAACAGGCCGAAGGACAACTGGCCAAGGACGAGGCCGCGCGGGCCGTGGCGCAGCTCAGTCTGGACCGCTATAACGCGCTGGCCGCAACGCGAGCCATCACGCCCCAGCAGATCGATGAGCAGGTGGCCCTGGTCAAACAAAGCGAAGGAGCGATCCAGACCGACCGCTCGGCGATCGACGACGCCAAATTGCAACTGACCTACTGCCGCATCACGTCGCCCATCACCGGGCGCATCGGCCTGCGGCTGGTCGACCCGGGCAATATCGTGCGCGCCGATGATCTCACGGGCCTGGCGGTCGTCACGCAACTGCAGCCCATCGCCTTGATCTTCACGATTCCTCAAGACGAAATCTCCCGCGTGCAGCGAAAGTTGCGCGAGGGCCAAGGCCTGACAGTCGAGGCCTTTAATCGCGATTTCAGCGACAAGCTGGCGACGGGGGAACTGCTGGCCATCGACAACCAGGTCGACTCGACGACGGGCACCGTCCGGCTCAAAGCGGTGTTTGCCAACGAAGACAACATGCTGTTCCCCAACCAGTTCGTCAACGCGCGGCTGCTGGTCGATATGAAGCGAAATGCCGTAATTGTGCCCACGGCCGCCGTACAGCGAGGCCCCGACTCGATGTTCGTGTACGTGGTCAAAGCGGACGAAACGGTAGAGATGCGAAACGTAACCACCGGACCGGCGGAAGGCGATGAGATTTGCATCGACCAAGGGCTCGCCGCCGGCGAAGTGGTGGCGACCGACGGCATCGACAAGCTGCGGCCCGGCGCCAAGGTCGTGCTGCGAGACGACGGCCGCCCGGAAATGAGCACGGAAAAGAAACTGGCGGATAGCGGCGTTCAGGGCGGCCGATGAGTCCCTCGCGGCCTTTCATTCTGCGGCCCGTCGCAACCGTGCTGTTGATGGTTGCGATCCTGCTGGTCGGCATGGTCGCTTATCAGCAGTTGCCCGTCTCGGCCTTGCCGCAGGTCGATTATCCGACCATCCAGGTCATTACTTTCTATCCGGGAGCGGCGCCCGAGGTGATGGCGTCGTCCGTCACGGCGCCGCTCGAACGGCAATTCGGCCAGGTTCCGAGCCTGACGCAGATGACTTCCAGCAGTTCGCAAGGCTGCTCGGTCATTACGCTGCGGTTTGCACTGGAACTCGACATCGACGTCGCGGAGCAGCAGGTCCAGGCGGCGATCAACGCGGCCGACACGTTTCTGCCGCCCGACTTGCCGAACCCGCCGATTTACACCAAGACCAATCCGGCCGATGCGCCGATCTTGACGCTGGCCTTGTATTCTGAATCGCTGCCGCTGGTCAAAGTCGAGGATCTGGCGGACACGCGGCTGGCGCAGAAGATTTCGCAACTCTCCGGCGTCGGCAGCGTCAGCATCAGCGGCGGCCAGAAGCCGGCGATCCGCATTCAGGCAAACCCCACCGCGTTGTCGGCGATGGGCATGAACCTGGAAGATCTGCGGACGGCTTTGACGCAGGCCAGCGTCAACCAGGCCAAAGGCAGCTTCGACGGCAGCCGCCGCGCTTATTCGATCGGCGCCAATGATCAAGTGCTCACCAGCGAGCAGTACCGGCGATTGATCATTGCTTATCGCAACGGCGCGCCGGTTCAACTGGCGGACGTGGCCGACGTGGTCGACGGCGCCGAGAACCTGCGCCAGGCCGCCTGGATGAACGATATCCCGGCGGTGATTCTCAATATCCAGCGGCAGCCCGGCGCCAACATCATTGAAGTCGTCGATCGCATCAAGGAGTTGCTGCCGCACCTCGAGGCGTCGCTCCCGGCGGCCGTTTCGATCTCCATTTTGACCGACCGCACTGAGACCATCCGGGCCAGCGTCGAAGACGTGCAGTTCGAGCTCATGCTGACCATCGGCCTGGTGGTGATGGTCATGTTTCTCTTCCTGCGGAACGTGGCGGCCACGATCATTCCCAGCGTCGCCGTGCCGTTGTCGCTGATCGGCACCTTCGCCGCGATGTACCTGCTCGATTACAGCTTGAACAACCTGACGCTGATGGCGCTCACGATCTCCACCGGCTTCGTCGTCGACGACGCCATCGTGATGATCGAAAACATCATGCGCTACATCGAGGAAGGCGAGGCGCCGCTGCCGGCGGCCCTGAAAGGTTCCGAGCAGATCGGCTTTACCATCGTCTCGTTGAGCGTCTCGCTGATCGCCGTGCTGATTCCGCTGCTGTTCATGGGCGATATCGTGGGCCGGCTGTTCCGCGAGTTCGCCGTGACCTTGAGCTTGACGATCCTGGTTTCGGCGATTGTCTCGTTGACGCTGACGCCGATGATGTGCGCCAAGCTGCTCAAGCACACTCCGGAGTCGCAGCACGGCTGGCTGTACCGCATGTCGGAATATGCCTTCGAGGCGGTGATCTGGCTGTACGGCAAGACGCTCTCGTTCGTGCTGCGTTTTCAAACCCTGACGCTGCTGGTGGCCGTCGCCACGCTGGTCGCCACCGTCTACCTGTACGTGATCGTG
>DASZUP010000731.1:0-4544 GCA_035547635.1 Pirellulales bacterium | reverse complement strand
AGGATTGTCTGCCGGCGCCCGCAGCGGACCCTGGTGATACTTGAGCAGACTCTGCCTGCTGCCGCCCGTTCCCGGTCCCACGTACACCGCGACCTTGAGCGGAGACGATGGAGACTTCGCGGCGGCGGTCTTGAGCTTGAGATACTTGTCCGCATATTGAAGCAGCGCATCGACGAGCACGCGCGCCGTCTGCCGGCGAGCTTTCGGCTGTCGATATTCGCGACCGAATTCCAACTGCATGGCGTCGATGCCGAATGGCGTCTGACTGCCATAAGTCTGGACGATGTAGCCGCCGTCGTAGCCCGTTTGCTCCTTGCCGTCTCCAGGGTGAGGATGCACGACCCAGCCGCGGGCTTGCAGCAAGCCGAACAGGCTCTCCGGGCCCGTGTGCGCCGCTTCTCCGTACCGTTGTCGCAGCAGTTTTACGGTCAAGCCATTTTTCGTCCCGCGGAGCACCGCATCTGGGCGAACGCCTTGACCGTGGAGATCCAGCAACAAGCCGCCCCCGAAGCGGTCCAACGCTTCTCGGCAGAAACTGGACAGCGAGTCGTGATAACGATCGTAGACCGGTTTGGCGCGCGAATCTTCGTAGGCGATGCGCGGCGGCCGGTTGGGATCCAGATACCGCCGTCGGACGCGTGAGATCACTAAGTAGGGTTTCTTGCCGAAACGCCGTTCGATCTCTTCAGCAACGTCCCGGGCCAGTTCCTCCGTGCCGACGTCGCGCGACGTCGAAAAACCGGCTCCGCTTCTGGGCAGGCCCTCGCCTGCTCGCGGCGGCACGCCGGGGATCTCCAGCGTTCCGCCGTGGGGCGCCGAAAGCAAGATCGGCAACTCTCCCGCCTGCACCGCCACGAGTTCCTTGACCGAAACGGAACTTGCCGGCGGCTGACACCACGCTGAGCGGACGGAAAGCAGGAGTGCGAGCGAAGCGAACCACGTCCAGCACGCCTTGCGAGACGGAACGAACGGATAGCGAGGCGCACGAAATCTCATCGGTCGGCATCCGTGATAGGTCGCGTGGTGGTTCGTGAGCGTCGGCTACAGCCTTGGCGCCGCCGGCTTGTGCGGCGGCTGAAAGCCGAAGGCGCCTTGAACTTTCAGCTTCCGCTTGTACACGCGGTCGCCGCACGTGGCGAACAGCGTGTCGAAGTTCTCGCCGCCAAAACAGAGATTCGAGACCTTGCCGTTGGGCGTGGGCAGGATGCAGTGCACCCGGCCGGCCTGGTCGCAGATCTGCACGCCCATCCGCGTCGCCACGTACAGCCGTCCTGCACGATCGACGCGCAGACCGTCGGCGCCGCTGTCGTCGGCCGTATCGGGCGCGTGCAGGTGGAAATAACGCTGCTTGTACGCCAAGGAACCGTCCGGCCGAATCTGGTAGCTGTACACCCAGTGGCTGCGGCTGTCGGCGACATACAGCAACGTTTGATCGGGCGAGAGGGTCAAGCCGTTGGAGAACTTCAGGCCCGTGTCAACGACCTTCTTCTCGCCCTGTGGATTGATGTACCAGACCTTGCTCGGCTCGTTCTCTTTCCAACCAGGATTGGTCACGTAGATGCCGCCGTCATGGCGGACGACCAGGTCGTTGCCGCGAAAGCCTTCGGCAACAACCGTGCCGCGTCCCTCCGCGTCGTATGCAATGATCTGCTCGGCGCCGCCGGCGACCGCAACCAGGCGGCCGTCAGGAGCGAATCGCTGGCCGCCCCCTCTCTTCGAGTCTTCCAGGAACAGACTTACCTTGCCGTCGAGGCCGATTTGGTAAGTCTTGCTGTTGGGAACATCATTGAAGAAGACTTCGCCGCGAGCGTTGGCCGTCGGCCCTTCCGTGAACCGATAGCCTTCCGCAACCAATTGCCAAGTTTCGCCCGGAATGAGAATCTCCTGCAATTGCGGCGAACCGAGGCCGGCCTGGACAGGCGCCGGCCAATCCTTCCACAGCCAGCGCATGGCGTCGGGAAAAATCTCCGTCGCATGTTTGCCGTTATGGCCGCCATCGCCCCAGGCGTGATTCACTTCGTAACCGGCGAAAACCAGCGAGCGCTCCATCTCCTGGTTGGCCATCCACCAGTCGCCGCCGTAAATATTCAGGTCGTTGCTGCCGTCCTGCAGGAAGATGCGGATCGGCTTGGGCTCATACTTGCGGATCAAGGTCGGATAGTTGTTGCCGCCGCGAAGGCCCACGTACGTGCCCACGGCGCTGAACACGCGTTGGAACGCATCCGGGCGTTCCCAGGCGGCGGTGAAGGCGCAAATGGCGCCGCTGCTCGAACCGCCGATCGAACGGTCGGCGCCTTTCTTCGAAAGCCGGATCGGCCGCCCGTCCGCAGCGGTCTTGGTTTCCACTTCCGGCAGCAACTCGTCGAGCAGGAAGCGCACGTAGTTGTCGCCTAAACCGTCGTACTCGTAACTGCGGTTGAAGCGGTCTAGCGCCGCATCCGACGGGGCCTCGACCCGTCCGTGCTTGACGAACACGCCGATCGTCACCGGCATCTCTTTGCTATGGATCAGCCGGTCGAAGACTTCCGGCGCCTGGAATTGAACATTGTCCTGGTTCACGTGGACGCAGGCCGGTTTGGCCGGATCGTACTGCTTGGGCACGTAGATCCAGTACTCGCGAACCGTGCCCGGGAAGATCTTGCTGTTGGCGAATGTGTATTGCGTCACTTCGCCTTTCGGCGGCTCATCGGCGCGAAGCGCGACGGGCGCCGTCAGCAACACAGCAAACAGCAGACAGGACCAGCATAGAATGCGTTGCGGCACGGGCGGACTCCTTGTTGTCGGACGGCAGGGCCAGGCGGTCGTGGACGGACGAGCGGCAAAACGCTCTTCTTGCAACGTATCGCCGCAGTTCCCCGCTGCTTTCGTCAAGCCGGCGCAAGAGAACGTTTGCCTGAAAGCTGCCATCATAGTCGCCCGACCGCGCGATGGAAGAGACGTTGGCTAGACGTCTTGCGATTGAATCACGTTCACGCCGGCGGCTCGCATTGCTTCCACGGCTCGCTGAGAATCATCGGGCCTGAGATTCACGCCGCGGCAGGCGTCCTCGATCAGCCAGGTCTTGAAGCCGAGCGCTGCCGCGTCAATCGCCGTGGCCTTCACGCAATAGTCCGTCGCCAGACCCAGCACGTAGACTTCGTCGACGCCTTGCCGCTGGAGATACTCGGCCAGACCGGTCGAGCGCTGCGCGACGTCGAAGAAGCCGCTGTAGCTGTCGAAGCGCGAATCGCTTCCTTTGGGCGCCTCGCGATCAATCCGCTGCCTGTCAAGCGACGGCGCCAACCGGGCGCCATAAGACTCCTGCACACAGTGCACCGGCCACAGGACTTGCGGCCCTTCACGGAGCATCACCACGTCGCCAGGCTTATGGTTCGGATGCGTCGCCGCAAAGCTGACATGGTCGGGCGGGTGCCAGTCCTTGGTCGCCGCCACCAGATCAAACCGCGGCTGCAAGGCGTTGGCCAGCGGAATCACTTCGTCTCCGCCGGGAACCGCCAGGGCGCCGCCCGGCAAAAAGTCATTCTGCAGATCGACCAGGATCAGAGCTCGCATGAAAGGGCCGCCGCTCCGGGTTGAGGCAAAGAGGAGTAACCGTTGATAATTGCAGGCTCCGCACGAAACGAGACTGCCGTCTCTTTACCCCGGCCGCGGTCTGCCGTCTACGGCCTGCCTTCTATCGAGTTGCGGAACTGCCAGCGCCAGAATTGCAGCTCTCCGGCGATGCGCCGGAGAACGATACAGCCCTGTAATCGTTCGCCTCGGAGTTCCACGATCCATTCGTCCTCGCTGCAGCCGACAAGCCGGTACGCGCCCTGGTCCCAGCGAGCGACGTCGCCGCGACCGCCCGAGACAGGGCCTTCGTACGTCAGGTACTCCAAGCGATGATCGGCCAACGCCTCGGCGCGGCATGATCCATTGCCGCTGGCCCCACCGGGCGTTGTTTCGTCGGGCGCTGTATCGAAGGGCAAGTGGGGCAAAGCCCAGGTTTTCAGCGTTTGTCCGACTTCGAGCATGAAATCCCAATGCGACGGGCGCGAGTAGCCCGGCGGACATTCATGCCGAAGGATCACATAGCGGGGCATGGGCGAGAGCTTCCAAGTTCCAGGTTCCAACTTTCAAGTTTGAGGTATAGGATGGAACCTCACAACTGGGAATCTTGAGCCTGGCGCCTGGAACGCTTCCCCATGGTTAGGCAAATCGGAATCTGCGCGTTCGTCTGCCTGCTGGCGATTTCCGCCCGCGGCGAAGAGCGCATGCGAGCGCTGCTGCGCCGACCAGCGGCGCTGGCGCTCAATGAACAAGAGGACCGCCTGTTCGTGGCGAATCGCCGCTCGGGCACGATCTCCATCATCGATTTACAAAGTCGCCAGGTCGTCGAGGAAATCACGATCGGCGGGCAATTGGCCGATCTGATCTGCCTGCCGGGGGGCGCTCGGCTGCTGACCGTCGATCAAGAGCAGCATCAACTGATCCTGGTTGAACGGCAAGGCGGAGAATGGAAAGTCGCCCGCCGCGCGCCCGTACGACCGTATCCCGTCTCGGTT
>DASZUP010000730.1:0-9123 GCA_035547635.1 Pirellulales bacterium | reverse complement strand
GGCCTTGAAGCCCAGCTCCGTGTGAAACTTCCACTTCTCGTCGCCCGTGGCCAGATCGAGCGCATAGAGATTGCCGTCGAAGCTGCCGACGTAGACTACGCCGTCGACGATCGTCGCCGTCGCGTCAAAGGCGCCGTCTTTGAAAGACTTCTTCCAGAGCACTTGCAACTTGCCGGGCAGACTGCCGCCCGCCACGCCGTCGCAAGCCGCATTGCCGCGGAAGGTCGGCCATGAGTTGGCGCGAGCCTCAAGCTGGCGATCTGCCTGCGACTTTTCGGCGGCGTTCATTGGCAACGTCGAAAAGGAGATGCAGGCTGCTACGGCGAGACACGCTCTTGAAAGAGGAGATGTGGAGATGCGGAGGAGACAGGGAGATACACAAGGCGATGCGAAAGAGCGACAGTCCGGCGAAATTCGTCCCTTGGAGCGTTTCATGACTTGTCTCTCTTGGGCTTCAAGTGCCACGCTTTTCAAACCAACCCCCTTGCTCATCTCCTTATCTCCTCCGCATCCCCCTATCCCCTTCAAAAACCGCAGACAGAAAGAGATCAGTACGCCGCCTGATAGAGCGACAATAACTCCTCCGGTCCGACCTTGCGAGGATTGAACGTTCCGGTCCATTGCTTTGCGGCATCGGCCGCCAATTCGGGCAGCTTTTGCCGATCGACGCCGCAATCTTCCAGCCGCGAGGGCAATCCGGCGTCGTTCGCCAGCCGGGCAACCACTTCGGCCAGGGTTTCGCTGGCGCGGGGCTGTGCAGCGGCGCCATTGATGCCCGGTACATATTCTAACAGCTCACGATACCAGGCGTCGAACTCGACGCCGTTGAAGCGGATCACGTGCGGCAGCATCAATCCAATCGCCTGCCCGTGGACGATGCCGTAGCGGGCCGTCAGCGGATTGGCCAGGGCGTGCGTGGCGCCCAGCATCGAATTCTCAATGGCCAACCCCGCAAAACAGGCCCCCAGCAGCATGCCGCCGCGGGCGTCGAGATTGGCCGGTTCGGCCAGTACGCGGCCGAAATTCTCGGCCAAGAGCTGCCAGGCTTCGCGGCTGAAGGCCAGCGAGACCGGGTTCCGCTTGTTGGTGACGTAAGTCTCCAAGGCATGCGCCACGGCGTCGATGCCGGTCAGCGCCGTCACGCGCGGCGGCTGCGTGACGGTCAACGTCGGATCGAGAATGGCAATGCGGCATGCGGCCTTCTTGTCGCCGCAGGCCATTTTGACATGCGTTTCGGCGTCGGAAATCAAGGCGAACGACTGCGCCTCGCTGCCGGTGCCCGCCGTCGTGGGTATGGCGATCATCGGCAGCATCGGGCGGACCGCCTTGCCGACGCCCCAATAGTCCTGCATCCGCCCGCCGCCGGTATAGACGAAATTGATCCCTTTGGCGCAGTCCATCGAGCTGCCGCCCCCCAAACCGACGAGCAATTCGGGATCGTAGCGCCGCGCCAGCGCCACGCCTGCCTCTACCTGCTCCGTGGTGGGGTTTTCATGCACGCCGTCAAACAGGTGCGTTTCGATGCCGGCCTTTTCGAGCGCCGTCAGGCCTCGTTGCGCGTGGCCGGCGGCCACGATGCCCGGATCGCTGATGACAAGCGCCCGGCGGACGCCTAGCTCGCCCGCCAAATCGCCCAGCGAATCGACTCGATCGGGACCGTAGACGATTCGCGTGCGCGGCTGAAAATCGAAAGGAGTCATCAACGCAGGACCCAGAGGGCGGTGAAGTCAGTCGGCGGTTACGGCAGGCTGGGTTGTCGTCAGACGCGAGGTCCGCGCGCTCAGCGGACGATCGCGACAAAGCAGTCGCTCCTGGAATAAGCCTTCGCCGGCGTTCCGGCCGGCGAAGGCGCGCCGCCTGAATTTAATTATCTGGCCGTTGCGGCCACGGGCAAATGCTCGGGGGTTAGTTGGTACGCCCGGGCCCGGAACAGGAACTCGACAATGTTCCCCTCGTGCGGCTGGAGCCAGTCCAGCTTGATGGTCGGGATCGCTCCGATATTCAGGCGATCAATGTGCGTGGCGTCGGTCAACGCCTGCTGGAAGGGCTTGTCGTCGGTGATGGCCGTGCAGACCAGCGTCGGCCCGATCGACTCAAGCATCTTCTCTTGCGGACACTTGACCACGGTCACGAATGGGAACATGTACTCCTTCTTGGCGATCGCATTGCTCGGCGATTCGCAATGCACCACCACCGGCCGCAGGTAAGCGCAGCGTTCCCGTTCGACCAGCCGCGGGCCGTAATCGGCCGTCGCGTGCTTCACGCCGCTCTCATTGAGGTCGCTCTCGATCATTTTCCAAACCGCTTGCGCCACGCCGGGCACCGTGAAGGCGGCCAGTCCGGCGTTGGGATCTTCCGGCGGCAAGGCCTCGACGGGACCGATCTTTTCGGCCAGCGCCTGGGCGATCTCTTCCGTATGGCGCGAGGCCCACACGCCCGAGCAGTTGATGCAACCGCGGCCGCTGTTCAGATAAACGCTGTCGGCGATCAGGTTGATGTACTGTTCCCAGTTGTCGACCACGTCGTCGCCCAGCAGGATCTTGCTGAAGCCGGGACCATGCGCCTGCACGCGCGGGTTGCCTTTGTAACGCTCCACGGTCGGCGTGCCGCCGAAGATCATGCTGCGTTCGCAATGGGCCAGCACCGCCGCGCCCACTTCGGCGCCGCCGGGATAGATCGAAATCGCTTCGCGCGGAATGCCCGCCTCAAAGAACGCCGACGCCATGCGGTACGGCGTCCACGGCTCTTGCGGCCCCGGCTTGAGCACCAACCCGACCTGCATCGGAATCACCGGCAGCCACAACGTGTGCACGCCGGGCGAATTGGAAGGCAACACCAACCCCAGCACGGGCGACTGCGCCTGGTAGCTGACGACCACGCCGCGGCTCTCCATGCCGTAGCCGCGGCTGAGGATCGACAGTTCGAGCCCGCGCGTCAAGGCGTCGAGCATCTGGTCCATGTGCGTCAGCACGAAGTAGTTCTTCTGCATGTTGCCGCGGCACATGTGGACCGGCAGCCCGGTCGAAGCCGACTGGCAGACGGCGAAGTCTTCGGGCGTTTGCATGCCGTCGCCGACGGGCAACGTGCCGTTGAGGTACAAGTCGGCGGCTTTCTTGATCCGCTCGATCAAGTCCTCGCAGGGAATGTCTCGCAGCACGTCGCGGGCGCGTTGGGCGAACCGCATGTCGCGCTGCAGCAGCCCGGCGTTCGCCTGGCTGACCGTGGCGATCGGCTCGCCGGTGATGAAGTGCGAGACCGTATCGGTTTCTAACGACTCATACGGCTTGCCCCAGCGAAGGGCGGGAATATTGAGCACGGAGCGTCTCCTGATGCAAATGCGGAATTTGGAATGCGGAACTCGGAATGAGCAGATTTCGGCGCGGAGAGTTCTGTCGTTCTCATCCGTTCCGAATTCCGCATTCCGCAATCCGCGTTAGTAAACGCCCACCGTCGTGGCTTCGGCCAGTTCGTGGAAAGGCCGCACGCCGCTGACGCCGTCCCAGGGATACTTTTCGTAAGGCTGCTCGCGCTCGCCTTCGTCGCGTTCCATGAAGCCCGGGACGAAGAATTCTTTGGTCATCGTCGTCAGTTTGACGCGGCCCGTGGCGCCGTAGCTGACGATCGAGTTGTAATCGTCGAACTCGACCACTTCGGCCACCGCCCGCGGTTGCGGCGCGTAATAGCTGATCTTGTAGCCTTCCGCCGCGGTGACCGGCCGGGAACAGGCCAGGCCCATCAGCGTGTTGCCGTAGGTCGGCGTCATGTACACGCCTTCGAGGAACTCTTCCGTGGCGAAGCGGGTCCACTGGGGCGTGAACTCGGTGCCGCCCGAGAAGATGCCGGTGATGCCGGCCTCGCGAATGCTCGAGCCGCGCTTCTCCAGTTCCATGGCCAGCGATTCGAGCAGCTTGGGCGTGGTAAACATGCAGCGAATGTCGTGGCCGGCGCCCAGGATCGTAATCGCCTGGTCGATGCAGTGCTGCTTGTAGGCTTCGAGATGTTCCATCCACCCCTTCTTGATCAGCTTGATCACCCAGCGGGGATCCAGATCGATGCAGAAGCAGATCCCGCCGCGATACTGGGCCAGGTGCTCGACGGCCAGCCGCAAGCGGCGCGGACCGGAAGGACCGAGCATCAGCCAGTTCGCGCCCTTGGGGAAATGTTCGTCGGGCAGCGTATGGCTGAACAGTTCGTAGTCCGTGCGAAAGTCGTTGATGGCGATACGGCTCTTGGGAACGCCCGTGGTGCCGCCCGTCTCGAAGACGTAGACCGGCTTGTCAGCAAACGCCTTGGGCACCCAGCGGCGGACCGGACCGCCGCGGAGCCATTCGTCTTCAAACGGCGGAAACTTCTTGAGGTCGTCGTAACACTTGACCTCTTTCAGCGGGTCGAATTTCAGCTTCGACGCGTACTCCAACCAGAACGGGCAGCCGGTCGACTCGTGAAAGTGCCACTGCACGGTTTCGTAGGCGTGGGCATCCAGCGCTTCGCGGGCCGCCTTGGCCTTGGCAGACAGTTCGGGAGTTACCGTAGACTCGCTCGTGCTCATGTGAACTCCTGGGCGGGAAACCTTAATCGGGCGGGACGACCCACGCTCGGTTCAGCGAACAACGGGCGGGCGCCGTCACGCGGGACATGGCGGCACTGGTCGCCCCTTCAACTTACCCGACCAAAGACCGCAAAACAACTGTTCGAGGCGATTTGCGCAAAGGGGGCGAGGCCGCCGCGTGCAAGGTCCGCCGAGCCCGCCAAGACGCCGAATTCCGCAGTCTCGGCGCCATTTCCGTTAATGGCCTGAAGTCAGCTTGAGACCGATGATGCCGACGACGACCAGCCCCAGGCACGCCAGGCGGCTGGCGGCCAGCGACTCGGAAAACAGCACGATGCCCAACACCGCCGTCCCCACGGCGCCAATGCCCGTCCAAATGGCATAGCCCGTTCCGATCGGAATCGTCCGAACGGCTTGCGCCAGGCAGAAGAAACTGGCGATCATGGTCACGATGGTCGCCACGCTGGGCCAGAACCTGGTAAAACCCTCCGTATATTTCAGGCCGATCGCCCAGCCGGTTTCCAGCACTCCGGCCACAACCAGGTAGATCCAGGCTGCCATCACTCACTTCCCTCCATTGCCCATCGGCTGCAAAGTCTCGCAGCGCATCGCCGCGTTCATTTTTTCTCGAATAGAAATCGGCAGACTGCTATCCGGCGACTCCCTAAGGACTCGCCCGCTCCGGTCGCCGCGGCCGCCCCGGTTCAGCCGGCAGGCTTCGATCCGATCGTGCGACGGAGCCAAAACTCCAGCCGATCGGCCAACTCGGCGTAAACGCCCGAATAGAAATGATCGCCCCCGGTAATGACCGCCACCTTCAGCTCGGCTCCCTGCGCGGCCTGCGTTTCGAGCTGCTCAGGCAGGCCTTGAAAGGCGGCATTCTGCTGCACTTCAAGCGAACCGAACGTGTACAGCGCGGGGCAAGTCACGCGGGAAGCGAACTTCAGCAGATTATAGCGCTCGGCCGGCCCATATTTGTCGACGTAGCCGGTCGCGGTCACCAGGTAAGGCAGCGGAAAGCGGACCGACATCAAGGTTTCGCCCCGGCCTTCGCGCACCTGCGCTTCCGCTTCGGCCAACTCGGCCTGAAATTCGGCGGACTTGGGCCCTGCACAAAACTGGGAATAGGCCAGCCGCGGCGGAGAGATCGCCAGCAGGCAAACGACCGCGGCGAGCGCGCCATCATCATCGTGGCTCAAACTATAGATCGCCTTGACGGCGCCCAGACTGTGCCCCATCAAAGCGATGCGCGCATAGCCTTGTTCGGCCAGCCAACCGATCCAGGCTGCCAGATCGAGCCGGCATTCCTGCACTATTTCATAAGCGGCGCCTTGCAACGGTCGGCCGCCTCCGCCGCTGCTGACCAGATCATGCCCGCGCGTATTTGCCGTCAGTACGGCTACGCCGCAGCGCAACAGACGGGGAGCCAAGGCCGCAAACAAGGGCGAGCTATAGAAATTGCCGCCGGTGCCGTGCAGGCAAAGCACGGCGTCGATGCCAAGTTGAGGCGACGTTCCTTCCGGCGGAACCTGCAACGCGCCGGCCAGACGCACTCCGTCGGCAGCTTGAAGCTGAACCAGGTCGACGATCACGTGGGCTGCGGGCCGCTCAATTGCGCCAGCACTTGCAGCACGCCGTTCAGGTGAGCCAGCCGCGGTCCGAAGCGGTCGACGAATTCATTAAGCATGAATTCCCCATCGGCGAGCACTTCGGCGTTCTCGGTGACCTCTTCGGTCAGCGTATTGAGAAACTCAGTCTGCACGCGGCTCAGGGCTTCGGCCGCCAGGCGGCAGTTCTGCGCCAACTCAGGGTTGGCGGCCTTCCACTGACCGAGTTCCTGATTCCGCTGCTTCTGCGCGGCGCTCAGATGCGATACCAGCTCTTCCAAAAGCTCATTTTGCCGATCTTGCGCGGTCAGGATTTCACGCAGCAGGCGAGTATTCTCGCCGTCGTGCCCTCCCGGTCCGGAATTGGCAACAGGGCCGGCCGTAATGTCAACCTGCGTAAACAGCGGCGAAGTCGGCTGTCGTTCTTGCATGCGAGACGCCTTTCGTTAAGAGACTCCCAATTATAACCACGAGTGCTCCTTAAAGTCGAGCATTTGGGCAAATTACTGATCCTCGGGGGAAGCCGCTACAGACCTTAAAGTCGACGCCTCTGGCGCCCCGATGCTATTCAGCGCCGTAATCGCCTTGCCAATGGGTGAAAATGGGCAAATCAGGGCGGCAATGCATGCCGCCCGACGGATCAGTTGGGCGTTCTTAGAGGGGGAACATGGGCTCTCGCGACGATAAACGGCTGCCTGCCTTCGGTTTTCTGACCGTCGTGCAACATGAGCAGCACGGGCTATTTGGAGGGTATCTGCTGTTGAACGCCAACGGGCGTCCGTTGGAGTTCCACTGCACGGCGCCGGTCAAACCCAACCGCGCCCAGGAGATTCTCTATGGCCCGACGCTCGAACCCTACCTGTATGGGGAACAGATCGGGCAGACGCTGATCGCGAAAGGCCAAAACCAGCCGGTCCTGGTCTGCACGGACCTGGCGCCAGTACTCGCCGTCCGGCAATTCGTTGAGGCGCCCGTAATGCTGGTGCTAAGCGAAACGGAAGAAGATGCCGGAGCCGAATCGATCGAGAAGCCGACCTTTCGCATCGATGTCGCCCACCGGGGCGGACCGTCTTTGGCGATCTTTCGGGTTGGCCGCAATCGGCTGGCCGTACCGGCCGGCTATGCTCGAGACCAGGAGCAAGCCGCCGCCGAGTTGGAAACCGTAGCCGAACATATCGACTTGTCCGAGCCTTTCGCGCGCATCCGGGGCGCCATTGAAGAGGCGCAGCGAGGCGGGCGATGAGTTCCGCAAACGACGCTTTTGGCGGCGGCTTAGCGGAATGGAGTTGGCAGGCGGCGGCGCCCGGCGCGTCAGGAGAAGAGGCTTTTTCGCCCCTGACGCCGCTTCGCGTATCGTCCTTTGAACTGCCGAACCTGGTCTCTCCGGAGACGATCTCGCTGCCGCTGGAAACCGCCCGGCCCGGCGTCGTCTCCGTGCCGATCCGCGGCATGCGGATCAAGACGCGAGGCTTCGCCTTTCCTGCCGGCGCCGATTGGGCCAAACCGGCGGCGGCGGCTGCTGCTGCGCCGGCAGCGCCTGCGCTAGCTTCTGACGCGGAGCAGCCGGCAGCGAATGCCGGGCGCAAGTTCACCCGCATCAAACCGCCGGGCGATATTATCAAGCTGGAAGACAGGCTGTTTTACGTCCTGCAGCCGCCGTTGGAAACGATCGTTTCCAACCAATCGCTTCACTTTCCGTTTCATCCGTTCCCGTACCAGTTCGAAGGCATCGCATTTCTCTATCCGCGCTACGCGGCGGTCCTGGCCGATGAGATGGGCCTGGGCAAGACGATGCAGTCGATCACCACGATCCGACTGCTGCTGCACGCCGGCGAGGTGCGCAGCGTGCTCTTGGTCTGCCCGAAGCCGCTGGTCACGAACTGGCAGCGAGAGTTCCACCTCTGGGCGCCCGAAACGCCGCTGACCGTGATCGAAGGGGATCAGACAAAGCGGCACTGGCAGTGGCGTTTGCCCAATTGCCCGGTGAAAATCGCCAATTACGAATTGCTGCAGCGCGACCGCGACGTACTGACCGAGCCGGACATGCACTTCGACCTGGTCGTGCTCGATGAATCGCAACGGATCAAGAACCGCTCCAGCACCACCTCGCAAATTGTGCGTTCGATCTCGCGCAGTCGCAACTGGGCGCTGACCGGCACGCCGATAGAGAACAGCTCGGAAGACCTGGTGGGCATCTTCGAGTTCCTGGCGCCCGGCTACCTGACCTCGGGCATGAAGCCGCGGCGGATGGGCAAGCTGGCCAGCGACTACATCCTGCGGCGCACCAAAGACAAGGTGCTGACCGAGATGCCGCCCAAGATGTTTCGCGACGCGGACGTCACGCTCACGCCCGAGCAGCGAGAGACCTATCGCCTGGCGGAAGACGAAGGCGTGTTCCGGCTGACGGAGATGGGCGACGGCGCCACCATCCAACACGTATTTGAGTTAGTGCTGCGGCTGAAACAGATCTGCAACTTCGACCCGGCCACGGGCGAAAGCGCCAAACTGGAACGGCTAGCCGCCGACATGGAAGAGATTGCCGCCAGCGGCCAGAAGGCACTGGTCTTCAGCCAGTGGGTGCACACGCTGGATAAGCTCGACCAGCGGCTGAAGCAGTACCATCCGCTCTCCTACCACGGCGGCATTCCTTCGCGCAAGCGCGACGATATCATTCGCCAGTTCAAAGAGAACCCGGACCGGCATCTGCTGTTGATCAGTTACGGCGCCGGCAGCGTGGGGCTGAACCTGCAGTTCGCGCAGTACGTGTTCCTGTTCGATCGCTGGTGGAACCCGGCCATCGAAGACCAGGCAATCAACCGCGTACACCGCATCGGCGCCGCCGGCCCGGTGACGGTGACCCGGTTCCTGACGCTGGGCACGATCGAAGAGCGAATCAATCAGGTGCTGGAAGAGAAGCGCGAAATCTTCGACACGATCTTCTCCGACGCCGAACCGCACAAACACAGC
>DASZUP010000729.1:0-4420 GCA_035547635.1 Pirellulales bacterium | reverse complement strand
CACGGGCTGCACTTCGACAATGAACGGGCGCTGTGGAAGTATCGCGATTGGGTGATCGACGCCTTCAACCGCAACCTGCCCTACGATCGTTTCACGATCGAACAGTTGGCCGGCGATTTGCTGCCGAATGCGACTCCCGAGCAGCGGATTGCCACCGGCTTCAATCGTTGTAATGTTTCGACCAGCGAAGGCGGCTCGATTGCCGAAGAGGTGCTGGTGCGCTACGCGGTCGATCGGGTCGAGACTACTTCGACCGTGTTCCTCGGCCTGACGATGGGCTGCTGCGTGTGTCACGACCACAAGTTCGATCCGCTGACGCAGAAAGATTTTTACCAGCTTTATGCGTTCTTCGGCAGCGTAGCGGAAAGCGCCATGGACGGCAACGCCCTGGCGCCGCCGCCGATCATCAAAGTGCCGACGGCCGAGCAGGAAGCGCAGCAGAAATCGCTGAACGAACAGATTGCCACGCTGCGCGGGCAGATTTCTGCAGAGTTGGCCAAGGTGCAGTACGTTGAGCCGAACCAGCCGACCGTTTCGACCGAGCCGAGAGAGTACGTCTGGATCGATGACGACACGCCGGCCGGCGCCAAGCAGGAAGGCGGTTGGATGTTCGTCTCGGCGCCGTCGCCCGTGCTGAGCGGCAGCAAGGCCTCGACTCGCAAGTCGACGGGTCTCAGCCAGCATTTCTTTACCGGCGCCACGCAAGGCTTGCGCGTCGGCGAAGGAGACAAGCTGTTTGCTTACGTCTATCTCGACCCGGCTGACATGCCGAAGGAGATCATGCTCCAATTCAACGACGGATCGTGGGAGCATCGCGTCACCTGGGGCGAAGACGTCATTCCCTGGGGCGCCGTCAACTCGCCCAGCCGACTGCCTGCCGGGCCGCTGCCCGAAGCCGGCCAGTGGGTGCGGCTGGAAGTGGAAGCGGCCAAAGTCGGCTTGAACCCCGGCGCCGTGATCAACGGTTGGGCCTTCACCCAGCACGACGGCACGTGCTTCTGGGACAAGGCGGGCATTGTCACTCGCACGCCGCAGGCAGGCCAGACGTTCGACTCGCAACTGGCCTGGGAGGCCTACGAGCGGACGCAGTCGAAATCGTCCCTCGCCAAGCCGCTGCAAGACGCTCTCAAGGCCGATGCCGCCACGCGCAACGACGAGCAGAAAAAACTGCTCCGAGATTACTTTCTGGAAAACGTCTACGGTCCGACCCGTCCGGTTTTCGACCCGCTGCACAAACAGGCCGGCGAGTTGAACAAGCAGCTTTCGGCCCTGGAAGCCGCCATTCCCACCACGATGGTCATGGCTGAAACGCCGCAGCCGCGGGAAACCTTCGTTCTCATCCGCGGCGCCTACGACAAGAAGGGAGAGAAGGTCACGGCCGGCGTGCCCGCCGCGCTGCCGCCGCTGCCAAAAGACGCGCCGCCGAGCCGGCTGGGGCTGGCGCAGTGGCTCGTCGATCCTTCGCACCCGCTCACCGCCCGCGTGGCGGTCAACCGGTTCTGGCAGCAGTATTTCGGCAACGGCATTGTGAAGACGGCCGGCGACTTTGGCGCCCAGGGCGAATGGCCGACGCACCCGGAACTGCTCGATTGGCTGGCGACCGAGTTTATTGGCTCGGGCTGGAACATTCGCCACATTCAGAAACTGATCGTGATGTCGCACGCCTATCAGCAAAGCTCGCGCGTCACGCCGCAACTGATCGAACGCGATCCCGAAAACCGGCTGCTGGCCCGCGGCCCCCGGTTCCGCATGGACGCCGAGATGGTGCGAGACTCGGCCCTGGCCGTCAGCGGACTGCTGGTGGAAAAGCTGGGCGGACGCAGCGTCAAGCCGTACCAGCCCGACGGCTTGTGGAAGGCGGTCGGTTTTGTCGGCAGCAACACTTCGAACTTCAAGCAGGATGCAGGCGACGCCTTGTATCGGCGCAGCTTGTATACGTTCTGGAAGCGGACCAGCCCTCCGCCTTCGCTGACAACATTCGACGCTCCTTCGCGCGAGACTTGCACCGTGCGGCGTGCGCGGACCAACACGCCGCTGCAGGCCCTGGTGTTGATGAACGATACGCAATACGTCGAAGCAGCCCGGCTTTTGGCCGAGCGGATGATGACCGAGGGGGGCGCCGCGCCGGAGGAGCAAATCACCTACGCCTTTCGCCTGGCCACCGCTCGCCGCCCGGCGGCTGATGAATTGACGCTGCTTGTCGGCGCGCTCAATGCTTACCTGGCCGACTACCAGGCCCAACCGGAAGCGGCCGTCAAGTTGCTTGCCGTCGGAGATTCCAAACGCAACGAATCGCTCGACGCCGGACAATTGGCCGCCCGCACCATGGTCGCCAACTTGATCCTTAACCTCGACGAGACGATTACCAAGGAGTAGGGCGGGAAACGCCGCCGCTACTATTTGAAATCACGGTCCATTCAACATGCCTACGTCGGCGAGGCGCCGACGAAGGCATGCGACCCAAACTACTCCCTACTCCCTCACTCCCGGCTCTCTCTTCCTATGGATCCTCGCCAAGAATACGCCCTGCTGGAAACTCGCCGCCACTTTTTCGGACGCTGCGCCGCCGGCATCGGCACGGCCGCGCTGGCCTCGGTGATGAACCCGTCGGTTCTGTCGGCCGGAACGGCGCCGAGCGAAGACTCAACGTTTGGCGTGCTGCCGGCCTTGCACTTTGCTCCCAAGGCGAAGCGCGTGATCTGGCTGTTCATGGCCGATGCTCCCTCGCAGCTCGACCTGTTCGACTATAAGCCCAAGATGCAGGACTGGTTCGACAAGGACCTGCCCGACTCGGTCCGCAACGGCCAGCGGATCACCACGATGACCTCGGGGCAGAAGCGGTTTCCGATCGCCCCCTCGCTGTTCAAGTTCCAGCAGCACGGCAAGCACGGCGCCTGGCTGAGCGAGCTGCTGCCGCATACCGGCTCGATCGTCGACGACATTGCAATTGTGAAGACGGTCAACACCGAGGCGATCAACCACGATCCGGCGATCACCTTCATTCAGACCGGCAGCCAGTTGCCAGGCCGCCCGAGCACAGGCGCCTGGCTGTCTTATGGCATCGGCAGCCCCAACCAGGATCTGCCCGCGTTCGTCGTGCTGCACTCGCGTTGGACTTCGAAGTCGGGCAGCCAGGCCCTGTTCTCGCGACTGTGGGGCGCCGGCTTCCTGCCGACCAAGCACCAGGGCGTGGCGCTGCGTTCTAATGGCGATCCGGTCTTGTATCTTTCCAATCCGCCGGGCGTCGACAGCGCCGGCCGCCGTCGGATGCTCGACGGGCTGGCCGCGCTCAACCAGAAGCGGCTGGCCGAGCTGGGCGATCCGGAAATCACGGCTCGGATTGCGCAGTACGAGATGGCGTACCGCATGCAGACCTCAGTGCCCGAACTGACGGATATCTCCAACGAGCCGCAGCACGTGCTCGATCTTTACGGGCCAGAAGCCAAAGACCCCGGCTCCTTCGCGTACAACTGCCTGCTCGCTCGCCGGTTGGCGGAGCGGGGCGTGCGGTTCACGCAAGTCTTCATTCGCGGCTGGGACCATCACGGCGGTTTGCCGGCCAATATCCGCCTGCAGGCCAAAGACGTCGACCAAGCCGGCGCCGGCCTGGTGAAGGACCTAAAGAAGCGCGGCCTGCTCGACGATACGCTGGTGGTGTGGGGCGGCGAGTTTGGCCGCACAATCTACAGTCAGGGCACGCTGACCAAGGACAATTACGGCCGCGACCATCACCCGCGCTGCTTCACCATGTGGTTTGCCGGCGGGGGCATCAAGCCGGGCATGGTCTACGGCGAGACCGACGACTTCAGCTACAACGTCACGGCCAACCCGGTGCACGTTCACGACGTCAACGCCACGCTGTTGCACTGCCTGGGCATCGACCACGAGCGGCTCACCTACCGCTTCCAGGGCCGCGACTTCCGCCTGACCGACGTTGAAGGCAAGGTGGTGAAAGATATTCTGATCTGATTTTGGCCGGCAGGCGCCACTTGCCTTTGGCGCCGCAACCGGGCAAGATAATATTCGTGCAACGGGCATTGCGGCGCCATGAACCGGCGAGCGGAAGATCGCCAGCCGTTCATCCGCGATTCCCTTTGCGGGCGTAGCTCAGTTGGTAGAGCGCTAGCTTCCCAAGCTGGATGTCGAGGGTTCGAGTCCCTTCGCCCGCTTTTTAGAAAGCTGTAACCAGCAAAGAACTTGCGGCAGAGGCGGATGCAAGGCTTGAGAGAGCCTGTCTAGAATTCAGTCCAGAATTCTTCACGCCGCCTCAAAAAAGAAAGCCCCGCGGTGGTCGCCGCGAGGCTTTCGACGACCCTCCTTGGTCGAACGTGTGTTTTCACGAAAGGAGGAGTCTATGGCCCGCAGTGCTCGACCTTGGTTCTACAAACAGACCGGCTGGTGGATGGCCTACGTCAACGGC
>DASZUP010000728.1:0-10181 GCA_035547635.1 Pirellulales bacterium | reverse complement strand
AACTCTGGAGTCACGAGCTGAAAGGCGGCGCCCGCGGATTGTCCGCGGCCAACGGCCGGTTGATTGTCAGCACCGACGCGGGGGCGATTTATTGCTTTGGCGACGCAGAGTCAGACTCCGCACGGCTGGTATCCGATCTTCGCCCAGACCCTCCTGCCATCGACCCGGAAACGATTCTCTATCGATCTGCGGCGGCGGAGATCTTGCAACGCTCCGGCGTGACCGCCGGTTACTGTCTGGTCATCGGAGCTGAAGAAGGCCGGCTGGCGCTGGAACTGGCTCGGCAGAGCCAGTTGAAGATCTATTGCATCGAACCCAATGCCGAGAAAGTCGCCAAGGCCCGCAATCGGTTGAACGCCGCCGGTCTGTACGGCCACCGGGTGGCGGTGCATCAGGAGCCGCTCGGACCGTTGCCTTATTCGAATTACTTCGCCGATCTGATCGTCTCGGACACAGTCGTCAAGCATGGCGCCTTGAACGCGCCGTTGGAGGCATTCGAGCGACATCTCAAGCCGGTCGGCGGTGTCGTGTGTTTGGGACGTCCGAAGTCCACGGGAGAGATTCCGCAAGCAACGCTACGGGAGTGGGCGGTCACTTCCGTCATCGCCGACCAGCTTGAGACGCGCATCGACGATGGTTGGCTGACCATGGTTCGCGGCGCGCTGCCCGGGGCCGGGAACTGGTCGCACCACTATGGCAACCCGGGCAACACGGCGGTCAGCAGCGATAAACGCATCTCCGGAGACCTGGGCGTGTTGTGGTATGGCGATCCGGGGCCGGGCGAGATGGTCAACCGGCACGAAGGCGCGGTCGGTCCGCTGGCCGTCAACGGAAAGCTGTTCGTGCAGGGCGAGCATACCATCATGGCCTACGATGCTTACAACGGCCGGCATCTGTGGACGCATGAAAACCCCAAGGCGGTGCGGACCGGGGTGTTCCAGAATCAGAACCCAGGCAACCTAGCGGCCGGCGAGGACAGCCTGTTTCACTTCATAGGAGACAAGTGCTTTCAGGTCGACATGGCGAGTGGAAAGGTCGTGCGGATGCACGGTCTGCCGCCCGGCAAGGACGACGGTCGGTACGAATGGGGCTATGTCGCCGTCCAGAACGGGCTGCTCTTCGGGACGGCGACAATCCGTCAGGAACTGGCCTCTGCACTGCGACGCCGCGGTAAGACGACCGACGATGCCACAGACGGCCTGTTTGCCATCGACATCGCCACCGGCAAGCACGCCTGGAGCTACGCCGGAAAGAGCATCTCGCACCATACGATCGCCATCGGGCCCGATCGCATCTACTTCATCGACAGCTCCATCACCAGTGAACAACGAGACGCGATTCTCCGGCAGGACAAGTCGAAGCTGGCGGAGTTGTCCGGCGAAGAACAGGCGCTGGCAGAGAAGCGGCTCAAGCAAGCCGACGTCCGCTTGGCGGTAGCGCTCGATCTCAAGACCGGCGACAAGCTGTGGGAGCAAGGCGTCGACGTGACCGACTGCAGCGAGATCGGGATCGGGGGCGGCAAGCTGACGCTGATATACGCCGACGATACGCTGGTGCTGTGCGGCGCCAATGCGAACGGCCACTATTGGAAGCAGTTCGTCGCCGGAGAATTCAAGCAGCGACGAATGGTGGCGCTTTCCGCCAGCGACGGCTATAAGCTGTGGGCCAAGGACGCCAATTATCGCCATCGCCCGATCATCATTGGCAAGCAGATTCTGGCTGAGCCGTGGATGTTCGATCTGAGGTCAGGCGAGCAGTTGACCCGCAAGCATCCGATCACCGGAGAAGCGGAGCCGTGGAGCATTATGCGGACCGGGCATCACTGCGGCATGCTGACCGGCTGCGACAGCGGCATGCTGCTGTTCCGCTCGGGCGCGACGGGATTCATGGATCTGAATGCGGACGAGGGAATCCGCCACTTTGCCGGGCATCGACTGGGCTGCTGGATCAACGCGATTGCCGCCAACGGCCTGGTGATGATTCCGGAGGCGAGCGCGGGCTGCGTTTGTCAATTCTCCATCGCGTCGACCATCGTGATGGAGCCCCGGGAATCGCGCCGCCCATGGACCATCTACAGCGCCGTCGGCGCCCAGACGCCGGTGCAACGTCTGGCGGTGAATTTCGGCGCGCCGGGCGACCGGAAGGACGCTCTCGGACAGATCTGGTTCTCGTATCCGCGACGCGATGCCTACCAGCAGACAACGCTCGACGTGCGGCTCGACCTGCGGCCCAAGCTGGCTGCAGGCGGCGCCTTTGACAGCATTGCGGAAAAGTACGCGGCAGATTCGGCCGCCGAAACGCCGTGGATTTATACGTCGTGGGCCAGCGGCCTGGAGCAGTTGACGCTGCCCTTGTTGGGCGAAGGGGACAAGCCGGCGAACTATACGATTCGCCTGTACTTTGCCGAAGGGCGCCCCGACTTCAAAGAGTCGACCGTGCTGGACGTCCTGTTCAACGGCAAACAGGTCGCCTCGAAGCTGTCGCTCTCGCCGCCCGACGGCGAGACGTTACGGCCGGCGGTGCAGGAGATCAAGCATGTCCGCGTGGAGCGAGAGCTTGTGATCGACCTGCGGGCTGAGCAGGGCAAACCGGTGCTGAATGCCATCGAGGCGATTCGGGAACCCGCGGAGTAAGCGGCAGAAGCCCGGGGCGTTCGTTCGAAGTGAGAGCGGCGCGTCGGCGAGAGCGGGCGCAGTCCCGTCTGTTTTAGGATGCAGTTTGCGGCCCCGGCTAGCGCCGTCGTCCCGCCCGGATGCTTCCGACCACAAGCATCAGCATCAGCCCGGCCAGCAAGAACAGAATGCTTTGTGAAGCTTGCGGGATCGAACGTTTTGGCGAGGAGTCTTTCTCAGTCGCGACCGTCGTTGTTGCTACGGGCGCCAGAACCGCCGTCGGCGTGACTGAGGCCATCGCATCCGCGGCCGGGGCTTGGGCCGATCGAACTCCGCCGGGGATAGGGACGAACTCCGGTTCGGCCGTGGCCGATTCCGGCGATTCACCGCTGGCAAAGGCAGGGGATTTTGCCCACGAAAGCAGTTCATTCCAATCGGCGGTCAGCAGCAGGTCAAACCCAGGATTCAGCTCCTTCACCTGACACGAGCAGGCCCCGGCCAGAAACCGGGCCGAACTCTGAATGTTGTCTTGCGAAATGCCGGCCCCCACCAGCGGCAGCATGCAGCGGCTGCGTCCGAACAGCGGAAAGACAAGCGGTTCCTCGAGCGTCGGCAGATCCGGTTCGCAATTCATCAGCATGGAGACGAGGGCCTGTTCGGCCGGGTCGTCGCGCTGTATTCGCAACAGCGAGAACTCCACGCGCAGCGGCGGACCGTCCTGGATAACGTCTTCAGGCGAGTCCGTCAGCTCCGGCAGCTTGAGCGACCTGTGGAGTCGCTCGAGTTCGCTCTCGAGCGCCGCCGCCGCGCGATCATCCTGTCCGGCATCGCCACTGTCGATCATCAGCCAGACGGCAGTCTGACCGCCGGTCAATCGTTTCAGAATCTCTTGTCGCAAGGGCGAATTGAGCAACTCGGTCAGGTTCTGCTCGCCGAATGGTCCGGACCACAAGGGCCGTTCGATTTTCAGGTGGGCTGGATACTGGATGACCAGCCTGGGCAAGGGAACATTTCCCAGACTTCTAAACAAGTCCTGGTCGGCGGACTCGATGGCTGCATCAAGATCGACGGTTCGGAGCAAAAGATTGACCAGCGCCTTGTCGGCGCGTGCCTGCAAGTCGTCCAGCCGGGCCTGTTCGTCGGGCGACAACGGGCCGCGATGATACAGTACGGCCCGATACGCGTCCGGGCGCCAGTGTTCGAGGGCGTAGCGGAAGACGGGCACATTGCAGGCGTGGGCAGAGGAAGCCGCCGGTCCCAGAACGATTCCGAGAGCGAGCGTCCCCAACAACAACGCTCTGCCCAAGCCGAGCAACTCTGTCTTCATGAATTCCGCAGACCTTTCGTTCGTCTCAGGCACGCGCCGGGGCGATCCGATGAGATCAACCACTCGACCGCGCCCGTCGCCAGCGTCCTCCGTATCACCAGCTACTAACCATATCCGGCGACGGTATCGAGAGCTACGTTGTCCTTTCGAAATCCTTGCAAAGGACGTTGCCGGGAAGCACGCCAGTCAAGGAGAATTTGCCGCGAAGGCCCATCAACGACGTCTGGTGCGCCTCCGGCCTGCGAAATTCCGGATGCGGGCCGTCCAATCGCGAACTCGGCTCTCCCGCATGACGCCATTCAATAGCTGGTACAAGGCTGGCTTGTCACTTATACTCCTACTCGGATCGATTGCGGCATTTTCGGTTCGCTCGATCCCCTTCTGTCACGCCTCAGACTTGCCGTGGGGAGCCGCACCATGCATGCGTACGCCAGGCCTCTCGAACAACGCACGATTCTCGTTGCCGTCTTTCTGGCATCTGCTGCGATTTCAGACGCTGTCCCGGCAAAAGGCGCAGAAGCACCCGATATCGCTGTGGAAGTTCTCAAGGAGAGTGGCGTCCGCGGCGGATTTATCGTGCATCTCCACTGCGGCGACGGGCGCCTGACTGCAGCCTTGCGGGCCAACGATTCTTATCAGGTTCACGGCGTTGACACAGCGCCCGGGCGGATCGCCGAAACGCGGGCCGCGCTGCAGGACGCCGGCGTCTACGGTCCGGTCAGCGTAGAACGCTTCGACGGCAAGTCGCTGCCGTATGTCGACAACATGGTCAACCTCATCGTGGCCGAGAAGCTTGGCGACGTGCCGCAGTCGGAGATCGAGCGGGTGCTCTGTCCGCGAGGCGTGGCCTGCATCCGCGAGAATGGCGGCTGGAAGAAAATCGTCAAACCGGTTCCCCCGGAGATCGACGACTGGACGCACTACTTCCACGATGCCGGCGGCAATCCCGTGGCGCACGACATGCAAGTGGCGCCGCCGGAACGGCTGCAGTGGGTCGGCAGCCCGCGATGGTCCCGGCATCACGACCGGATGGCGAGCATGAGCGCCCTGGTATCGTCGCAAGGGCGAATGTACTACATCCTGGACGAAGGCTCGCGAGTTTCGATCGAGCTGCCCTCCGACTGGCAGCTCATTGCCCGAGATGGTTACAACGGAACGATCCTCTGGAAGCAGCCGATCGCGAAGTGGCACGACCAGATGTGGCCGCTCAAAAGCGGGCCGACTCAACTGGCGCGGCGGCTGGTCGCCGACGGCGAAGATCTGTACGTCACGTTGGGAATTCACGCCCCGGTCTCGCATCTCGACGGGGCGACCGGCAAGACAAAACGCGTCTACGAAGACACCAAGGGCACGGAAGAACTCGTGCTGCACCAGGGGACGCTCTATCTGCTGGTCAACCCGGGCGCCGCGGAACTGGACGAGTACGCTCCAAAACTCAACACCGGCGATCAGGGGCGGGTGGCGCAGGAGTTCGTCTGGAACGAAAAGCCGCGCGAGGTGATGGCCTTCGACGCCGCGACGGGCAAGCGTCTCTGGTCGCATACCAGCAAAGTGGCGCCGCTGACGCTCTGCGCCAATGAAGAGCGGGTCGTCTTTCATGATGGCGACAAGATCGTCTGTCTCGATCCTAAAAGTGGAAAGCAACTTTGGACCACCGAACCGGCGTCGCGCCGCAAGTCGATTCAATTCAACTTCGGCCCCCGACTGGTGCTGCACGAACCGTTCGTGCTGTACGCCGGCGGCGAAGGGAAAATGCGCGCTTACGACGCTGCCGACGGGAAGATGCGCTGGGAATCGGACCACGCCCCCTCGGGCTACCAGTCGCCGCAGGACATTATCATCACGGGCGGCATGGCGTGGGTGGCGCCGACGACGAGCGGCCGAGATAGCGGAATCTACAAGGGTCGCGACCTGCTGACCGGTGAAGTGAAGGTCGAGTTCCCGCCCGACATCGACACCTATTGGTTCCATCACCGCTGCTACATCGCCAAGGCGACCGACCGCTTCATCATTCCTTCGCGCACCGGGATCGAACTGGTCGACTTCAATGCCAAACACTGGGACATCAATCACTGGGTTCGCGGCGGCTGCCTGTACGGGGTTCTTCCCTGCAACGGACTTCTCTACGCGCCGCCGCACAACTGCGCCTGCTATCCCGAAGCCAAGATCTACGGCATGAACGCCCTGGCCCCGGCGCCGAAAGCGCCGATTCTGCCCAAGGAGATTCCCGAAGAAGGCCGCCTGCAACTCGGGCCGGCGTTCCGCGACGTACTGCAGGAGCGAGCCGCAGCCGAGAACGAATGGCCGACGTATCGTCACGACAATCAGCGCAGCGGCTACTCTTCTGCGGAACTTGGCAGCGATCTCAGTCGCAAATGGGAGATTAAGCTGCCTGGACGGCTGTCGGCTCTCGTGGTGGCGGGCGACCTGGTTTACGTGGCGCAGATCGATCAGCACAAGTTGCACGCACTCGATGCCAAGACCGGCCAGTCCGTCTGGAGCTATACGGCCGGCGGCCGGATCGACTCCCCGCCGACGTATTGGAAAGGGCGGCTGTTCTTTGGCTCGGCCGACGGTTGGGTTTATTCGCTGCGGGCCAGCGACGGCGCCCTGATTTGGCGATATCGCGCCGCTCCGCTGGATCGCCGGCTGATGGCTTTCGAGCAGCTTGAATCGGTTTGGCCCGTTCACGGCTCGATTCTGATTGAGAAGGACGTCGCCCACTTCATCGTCGGGCGATCGAGCTTCCTGGATGGCGGGATGTGGTACATGCGGCTCAATCCGCGAACCGGGAAGAAACTCGGCGAAACGGTGCTCAACGACCGCGACCCGGAAACGGGCGAAGACATCCAGAATCGGCTGCAGACGCTGCAGATGCCGGTGGCTCTGGCGGACATCCTCTGCACCGACGGCGAGTGCGTTTATTTGCGATCTCAAAAGTTCGACGATGCGGGCGTGCGTCGGGAGATCGGGCCTGTTTCCGGAGACGCTGCCAAGCAAGGGGGAACGCAGGCCGGCCCCGGACGCCATCTCTTCGCTCCGATGGGCTTCCTCGATGATACCTGGTTCCATCGCGCCTACTGGGTCTACGGCAAGAATTTTGCCGGCGGACACAACGGTTACTACCAGGCGGGCAAGCACACGCCATCCGGCCGCCTGTTAGTGTTCAATGACAAAGAGGTCTTCGGCTACGCCCGGCAGCCGCAATATTACCGCTGGACGACGCCGCTGGAGCATCAGCTCTTCTCAGCGAGTCGCGACGCCGTGGCGCCGGCGCCGATCGGGGCCGGAAACGGCAAAAACGGGCCGGAGACGGTCAAGTTCTCGCTCTCTCCCAGCATCGATCCAACGAACAAGCCGCTGACGGTTGAGGCGTGGGTCAAGCCGGACGCTCCCGGCGGCGTGATCGTCGCGCACGGCGGTCCCGCGCAAGGCTACGCTTTATTCTTGCAAAAGCGCAAGCCGACCTTTGCCATCCGCTCAGGCAACAAGCTGACCGAGATTCAGACTCCTGACCGGTTGAAAGACGGCTGGCACTACCTTGCTGCCGTGCTGACAAAAGAAAAGGACATGCAGTTGTACGTCGATGGCGTGCTGGCGGCTTCCGGCAAAACCCCGGCTCTTATTTCAGGCACGCCGGCTCAGACGCTGGAACTGGGCGGCGACAGCGGGGGCGACGTGGGATCGTACAAAAACGGCTTTCCGTTCGTCGGCGCGATCGACGAAGTGCGGATCACGCATCGCGCACTGACGGCCGCAGAAATTGGGGCCGCCTTCCAGGATCCTGAACAGGCCCGGGCGATGAAAGCCGACGTGGTCGTGCATTGCACCTTCGATGACGGGAACGCGAAGGACTCCTCAGGCAAGAAGAACGACGGCCAGCTTGGCAAGTTGCCGACCGGCCAGGGTCGGATCGGGACGGCCGTGGTCATTCCCAAGGCGGCGCGTGCGGCCGCCGTAGCTGCCGGCGCCGCCAAGCAATTAGGCTTCGACCACAAGTGGACGAAGTTTGTGCCGGTCTTCCCTCGGGCAATGGTCCTCACCAAGGATGCGATCGTCGTCTCCGGCCCGCCCGACCTGCTCGATGAGGAATATGGTCTGGAGCGTCTGGCCGCCAAGGATCCGGCGATCCATGAACAGTTGCAGGCGCAAGCCGACTCGCTCTCCGGCAGTAAGGGAGGACGGTTCTGCGTCATCTCGACGACGGACGGCAGTTATATTTCCGACATTGATATCGACGCCTTGCCCGTCTGGAACGGCATTTCCACCGCCTACGGCCGGATCTTCATGGCCACCAGCGACGGTCGGGTCATCTGCATGGGGCAGGGCGAATGAGACGGCGCGGCAGCGAAACGAGCAATGAGCTAAATGGCGATGGCGAGTTCCGGTCGGTTTTCATCATTTGATGACTTTCAAGACCGCGTGAAACAATACAATGCTGGCGGCTCATTTCGGTCGTTCGTTGTCTTCGCAGTTTGGATTTCAGGGATAATCTGCGCAGCATTATGGGAGGACGCGGTTTTCGGCTCCGAGCCTCAATTGACCGCAACTTCAATCGCACTTTTGATAGTCGGAGCGTTTGTCGTGGTGTGGCCGCTGCCCGTTGTCCGACTCTATTTTCACAACCGATCGCAAAGGTTTGGACTACTCTGCGAAGCATGTGGTATCGAACTCTTGAAGCTCCCCCGAAGCGAGCGCCACATCGAAGCCCATGGAACTTGCCCCAAGTGCAATTCTGAGCTTTTCATCAAATCCCAATGATCGAAACAGATCGCATCACTCAAAACGGAAGACCGACTTTCGCTCCTGCCAGAGTGCTCTCCCGCCCGTGGCTGCGGCTGGCCGCGGCCTTTGCCGCCGCGCTGTTGCTGGCTCGGTGCGCGAACGCTTGCTCGGTGCCTGTATTCCGTTACGCGCTCGAACGCTGGTCGTCCGATCTGTTCGAAGTCGACGTGTTCTATCGCGGCGATTTGACGCCTGAGCAACGCGCGGTCGTTTCGCAGCTCGAAGACCAGTCGCAGATCAACGGCGGCGCCGTGAACTGGGAGGTCGTTCACTGCAATCTGGATGAAGAACTTGATGAGGATCTGCAGGCCCTCGGCGATACGCTCGGAGACGTCCCGCTGCCGCGCGTTGTGCTCCGGCGTCCGGGCGGGAGGCGAGGATCGGCGATCGTCTGGTCCGGACCTCTATCGGACGCGAAGCCGTCGCTTTGGACCTCGCCAGCGCGAGACGAGCTGATCCGGCGGCTGGCAAACGGGGATTCGGTTGTCTGGCTCGTGTTTCCCGGCAAGGATCAGGCCGGTTCACAGAAGGCCGTCGAGCAGTTGCAGAAGCAATTACCGGAGTTGGCCGACGAGATTCCTCTGCCCGCCGGAGTCGGTCTGCCGGGCTCGGAACTGCTGACGCAACTGCCGCTGGAAGTTCGCTTCTCCGTCCTTGAAGTCGACGGCAAATCGGCCGACGAAGCGATCTTTCGCAAGCTGGTCACGCGCGGCGTCGTAGAGGACGTTGCGGACGACGAATCGATTGTGGTTCCGGTCTTCGGCCGCGGCCGGGCAATGACGGCGCTCAAGGCGGATTCGATCGACGACGCATTGCTGGCGGAGTGTTCCGGCTTTCTCTGCGGCGCTTGCTCCTGTCAGGTCAAGCAGTCCAATCCCGGCTTCGACCTGCTGCTGGCGGTCAACTGGGACGAGCGGCTGTGGAGCGACCCGGACGCCCAGCCGGAAACGACGGACCCCGAACCCGCGGACGAAGCCGGCGATGGCTCTGACAAGCCAGTCGCCGATGAGCCCGTCTATGTTCCCATCCCGACGGGCCGAAAGGAAACGCCGGCTGGGCGTAAGGAGGCCGCCGCGGATCGAAAGGAGTCTAAGGCGAGCGAGCCGCCAGCAGACGAGCCACGGGCGACAACCGAGCCTCAGATCGAAAGCCAGCCAGACCACGTGCTCCGTTGGGCGGCCCTGGGCATCGTCGCCCTCGTCATCGGCCTCGTTCTCGGCTTCCGCCGCAGCGCCTAGGCGAGCCCGGCCCTTCGGCCGGCTCGTAGCGGCGTCGGATTCGTTTCAGCAGATGGTTGGATCCATGGTAGAATCGCTGCTGGCGTAATTTGCAGGTTATGAGGTCGATCGCAAGGGCTAAGCTCTGCGATCAAAAGTCGGTCGCATACGCCGCCAGGCAGACCTCGAGAGAACCATGATTGGCTACGCCATGCTGATGGCGTGCGTCGATCTCCAGAA
>DASZUP010000727.1:0-1902 GCA_035547635.1 Pirellulales bacterium | reverse complement strand
CCGGCGAGTTCGCAGCGGGCGTTTTCGGCGTCGATCGTTTTCAACTCGCTCGTCACGTCCGATTGGCTCACGGCGTCCAGGCCGAGCAGCGAAGCAATTAACTGGTCGCTGTGCCGCCATTGATCGCCGATGGCGACGGGTTTGGCAGGCAGCAGTTCTTCGAGCCAAACGCTGTTGCCGGGCACGTCCAACAGGTCCAGCTCTTCGCGAGTGAGTGGCCCTTGGGGGCTGAAGAGCAGCGTTTGGTCCGCGGCGGCATCGACGACGATCAACCGCCGCTCGTCGCGCAGCTGCGGCGCCACTTCGCCGTCTTCGATCTTGATTTTCGCATCGGCCAGCTCGTAGTGCCGCGCATATCGAGCGCGAGCCGGGTTTTCCGCCGACGTCCCGAGCAATTTCTCTTCGTAGGCCAGCTTGGCCGCGACGTTCATTTTGAGCGGCTTCACTTTTCCATCGGCGACGACTTTCAAGTCGCCGCCGACTTCTAGTTCCACTCGCACCGCGGCCGCGTCGCCCGGCTTCCGGCTGCTTTCGAGGCGGTGTTTCTCAGCCGCGGTGACGCTCTTTTCGGCCGAAAGCATGCAGCCTGTTGCTAGCAAGATCATCCACCCCCGACTGCGCATGCTTCGGGCCATGCCAAGTTCTCCTCGCTTAACGATTTGCCGCGCGCACTTCTAGAGCTACCGTCGCTAAATCGACCTGGCCGCCGACAGGAGTTGAGTTCAAAAATTGGATATTGCAGGCGCCGAGAAACAGGCAAACGCGGACAAGTTGGCGCCCTAAAGAGCATGGAGGCTTTGGGGAATTGACCCGACCTTGACCGGCGCCGCCGGTTTGATACCATTCCGCCCCCGCTGGCGCGCTCTCCGGCATGATGAGTTGGTTTCAGGGACGAACATGTCGCCTCGCAGATTGAGATTAGTTTCTCAGGCTCGAACTACTCTAGCGACCGCGATCGCCATCTTCGGGCTGCTGCAATTGGGGCTTGCGGGCGCCATCGAAGCGTGGCTGCCGCAGCTTCGAGATCCAATCTACGGCGACAAGTTGCTTCAGCTAAAGCGCCAAATTGCCGCAGCGCCGGCCGAAGCTCCGCTGGTGGTGATGTTGGGCAGCTCACGGACGGTCCACGGACTAGATGCCGAGAAGTTGGAGCGAGAATTAGCGCAGCGGCGGCGGGGACGGGTGATCGCTTATAACTTTGGCCTGCCCGGCGCCGGGCCGTTCACGGAGCTAGTCTGTCTTCGGCGTTTACTTGCGGAAGGCATCCGGCCAGATCTCGCTCTGGTCGAAGTTTTGCCGCCCATGCTGGCTGGCCAAACTCCCTGCTACGATTTGGGCCAGTATCCGGCCGATCGCATCTGGCGACGAGAGATACCGCTTGTGGAGCGATATACGGCCGAAATCTTTCCAGCGCGGCGACTGGAACTCGATTGGTGGCGGTCTTGGCTGGCGCCCTTTCATTCGCATCGTTTCGCCCTGATGCGAGTCGTCTGTCCGGCCTTCGTGCCGCCCGAGGGGCGAGGTCATTTGTTTGCTCAATTCGACGCGCGCGGCTGGAACGCGATGCCCGAACAGATCAGGACCGCGGAACGCTTGGAGAGCGCTCTCAAGACCGCGCACCGCGAATACGCATACCTGCTCGCGGAATTCAAGCTGGGTGGCGCCGCGTGCCAGGCACTGCGGGAGATTTTGGAGGTCTGTCGAGCAGAGCGGATTCCGGCGGCACTCGTGCTGATGCCGGAGGGACATGAGTTTCGCAGCTGGTATCCGCCGGATGCCTTGGAGGAAATCGACTCATTCCTGGCGGAACTAAGCCGGCAATTCTCGGCGCCCATCGTCGATGGCCGCCAATGGATCGCAGATGGGGGGTTTCTCGACTCGCACCATCTGCTTGCTCCCGGC
>DASZUP010000726.1:0-3526 GCA_035547635.1 Pirellulales bacterium | reverse complement strand
AGTCTGCTGCGGACTGGTTCCACGGGTGATAGGCCGCGCTCGCTGCGATGGCGCCCGCCAGACCGATTGCCGTTGCCAGCAGCCGCGCCTTCAACGGTTTCCGCGGGCGATGAGCATCGGAGGGCGCCGCGCTCGCCAGCGATGATGCGCGTCGCGTCTGGTCGCCGAGCGTGCGGTACTGCCCGGATTTTGTAAAATGATTCAGTGGCGGGCGGATGGCGGCGTCGGCGGACATTATTTGGATCCTCGTGAGTTTTTTGCAAGTCGTGGTCTCTAACAGGAAATACCGGTCCGGCGAAAGACTCTTACACGCAGCCGGCGAAAGTTCCCCAAAGGCGGCGTTTTCCGGTTTCAATCTGCCCGCATGGCGACCGGCCCGCGGCGCAGCAGGCTGTAGACCACCGGCACGAACAGCAACGTGGTGAGCGTGGCGACGGACAGGCCGCCGATAACGGCCCGCCCCAAGGGGGCGTTTTGCTCGCCCCCTTCGCCCAACCCCAACGACATAGGCAGCATGCCGATGATCATGGCGGCGGCGGTCATCAGCACCGGCCGCATCCGGGTGCGCCCCGCTTCCAAGGCGGCGTCGAACGCCGATTTGCCTTCCATCCGCTGCTCATTGGCGAACGTTACGAGCAGAATGCTATTGGCCGTCGCCACGCCGATGGACATGATCGCCCCCATTAAGGCGGGCACGCTGAACGTGGTTTGCCACAGCAGCAGCGACCAGACGATGCCCACGAAGGCCCCCGGCAAGGCCGTAATGATGATGAATGGGTCGAGCCAACTCTGAAAGTTGACCACCATCAGCAGGTAGACCAGCACGGCGGCGAAGACCACGCCGAGGCCCAATCGCAGGAAGGCCGACTCCATGCTTTCCACCTGGCCCCGCATCTCGATCGTATTGCCCGGCGCCAATCGGGCGCGGTACTCGGTCAGCAACTCGTTGATCTCTCCGGCAATGCCGCCCAGATCGCGGCCTTGCACGTTAGCGTAAACGTCGAACGTAGGTTGCACATTGGTATGGTTGGCCGTTTCCGGCGTCACGCTGCGCTCGACGGTGGCCAGGTTGGAAAGGAGCTGCACGCCTGAGGTCTGTTGCGATGAAAGCGGCAGACCGCTGATGGCGTCGATGCTATCCAGCTTGTAAGTCGGCGTACGGGTTTCCACCAGGTACGAGATGCCCATGTCCGGATCGACCCAGTAGTTCGGCTGTACCTGCCCGCTCCCCGAGAGCGAGACGAGCAGACTGTTGGCCACGTCCTGCTGGGTGAAGCCCAGTTCGCGAGCTCGCGTCTGGTCGACGTCGACGTGCAGTTTGGGCACGTTCATGACCTGGTGCAGATGCACGTCCTGCACGCCGTCGACCTGTCGGATGCGCTCGGCGATTTGCACGGCCATTTCATAGTTCGCCTTGCGGTCCAGGCCGGCGATTTGAATGTCGATCGGCGCCGGCAAGCCGAAGTTGAGGATCTGGCTGACGATGTCGGCAGGCTGGAAGAAAAACGTCAGATGCGGAAACCGCCCGGGCAATTCGCGCCGCAGGGCGGCGATATACTCGGGCGTCGAGCGACTGCGCTGGTGAGCCAGCGAGACGAGGATTTCGCCGTCGGCCATGCCCGTGGTGGCGCTGTCGCCGAACGCCATGGCGTAGGTCCGGTTCGGCAAGCCGATGTTATCGAGCACCAACTCGACCTCCTGATCCGGGATCAGCTCTCGGATGGCGTTTTCAACCTGACTGAAGTAACGCTCCGTCTGTTCGACGCGGGTGCCGGCCGGCGCCCGCACGTGCAGTCGGAACTGGCCCGTATCGACCGTCGGGAAGAAGTCCCGCCCCACCCAAGGCAGCGCGACCAGGCCCGCGGCCACAACGGCGCCGAACAGGATCAGGACGGCCCGTTGATGGCGCAGATTCCAATGCAATAGGGCTGCGTATGCGTCTCGCGTCCGTTCAAATCGCTCCTCGAATGCATGGTGCAGTCGTGCGAACCGGCCTTGGCCTGGCCCGTGTCCTCGCGCCAACTCGGCCGGCAGCAAATAGTCGACCATCGTCGGCACGATCGTCCGGGAGAGTAAGTAAGACGCGAGCATGGCGAACGCCACGGCAAGCGCCAGTGGAGTGAACAGATACTTGGGCGGGCCATCGAGAAACAACACGGAGACGAAGACGATGCTGATCGTCAGGGTCGAAACGAACGTGGGGCCGGCAATTTGCATGGCGCCGTCGAGAATGGCTTGCCGCAGCGGCTTGCCCATCCCCAGGTTCCGGTGAATATTTTCAATCTCCACCGTGGCGTCGTCGACCAGAATGCCGACCGCCAGGGCGAGCCCGCCGAGCGTCATGACGTTCAACGAGTGGCCGAGAAGATAGAGCACGACGATCGAAGACAGAATGGCCAGCGGAATGGAAACCGCCACGATCAACGTGCTGCGCCAACTGCCAAGGAACACCAGGATCATGGCGGCGGTAAGCAACCCGGCGATAATGCTCTCGGCGACGACGCCTTCGATGGCCGCCGTCACGAACACCGACTGGTCGAACAACAGATCGATCTTCAAGTCGGGCGGCGCGGCCGCGCGGATTTGCGGCATCATCTCCTTGACCCGGTTCACGATGTCCAGGGTCGAGGCCTTGCCGTTCTTGAGCAGCGTGACCAAGGCCCCGCGACTGCCGTTGCGCCGCACGACCGTGGTCTGCGTGGTGCTGCCGTCGCGGACTTGGGCGACGTCTCGCATGTAGACCGTCGCGCCGCCGATGACTTTGATCGGAATGTCGTTGAAGCGGTCGGGCGTGAGCGGCGTGTTGTTGAGCGTAACCGGGTATTCGTGCGTATCGATCCTGGCCACGCCCGTTGGATACGCCAGATTATACGCATTGATTGCGTCGGCCACTTCCTTGGGAGACAGCCCCTTGGCCTGCAAGAGCTGCGGATCGAGATCGACCATCACTTGCCGCTCTCGCCCGCCGTAAGGAGTCGGCATGGTGAGTCCCTGCACGACCGAGAGCTGCGTGCGGAGGATATAGAGGCCATAGTTGTAGACTTCTTCCTCCGACATCGTGTCGCTGCTCAGCCCGATTTGCAGAATCGGCACGCTCGACGCGTTGAAGCGCACGACGACCGGCGGCTGAATGCCCGGCGGCATCAGAGCGCGGATCGATTGGGTCGTCGCCGTCACCTGCGCCATAGCCGTGCCGATGTCGACGCCGGGATGGAAATGGATGCGGATCACCGCCACGCCGTTGAGCGTTTGCGACTCCACCCGCTTGATGTCGTTGACGTTCGAAGTGATCGCGTATTCCGAATAGGTGGTAATTCGCTGTTCCACTTCGCTCGTTTCCATTCCCTTATAGGTCCAAATTACCGTGATCACCGGGATGTCGATCTCCGGAAAGATGTCCGTCCGCATCTGGCGGATCGAAGTGACGCCCAGCACGATGATCAACAGCGCCATCACGGCAAACGTGTACGGGCGTTTCAAAGCAAGTTGCACGATCCACATGGCCGATCCTCCGCGGGAATTGGTT
>DASZUP010000725.1:0-7241 GCA_035547635.1 Pirellulales bacterium | reverse complement strand
CAAGCCTGGATCGAACGCCAGCGACCAGGCGACGGAAAAAGTCGACGTGATGCAAGAACTGAAGCACTACGGGCAGCATCGCCACTTTACCGGCTCGTCGTCGGTGGTAATGTGGGGCGGCGGCATGAAACGCGGCTTCTTATATGGCGAGTCGGCGCCCGAACGCTCCTTCATGGCCGTCAAGAACCCGATCGACGTCACCAACTTGCACGCCACCATCCTGACCGCCATGGGCATCAGCCCGAAAACGGTTTTCGAGATCGAAAAACGTCCGTTCTACGTCACGCCCGACGGGACCGGCGTCCCGGTGACGGAATTGTTCGCCTGATCCGCGTCGGCAGGGCGCCGTCTACCGGGCCGAGGGCAGAAGAGAAAACCGAAACGCAACGTCGCCCGCTTGTAATCGCCGGTTGCGTTCGGTTCGCCGTTCCGGCGGTCTCACTCGGGATGGCCGCCCGCGTGAATCCAGTTCCAGCCGCCGCCGAACCTCAGTTCAAAGCCGGCGGTAATGGAGACGTTGTTCAATAACGAGGGGGGGCGGCTGTCCGTGAAGAGAAGATTGTCGTTGACGTCGATGCGGAAGGCGTGGACGCCGTAGATCTGGCGTTTGATGCCGAACCCGATCGGGATATGAAACAGCCATTCGTGCAGCGATCGGCCGACCTGATCGATGTACTGCACGTCGGTCATGCCGGCGCCGGCGAACACGAACGGCCGCCACATCGTGTCGGGAAACGGATAGTAACAGAAGGCGGCGTCCAGAAACCAGAAGTTCTCATGACTCACCAACTGGTCCGGCGACGGAGTTCCGAGCGACGTTCGCGCAAACGCAAGCCGGCTCTCGACGCCCCACCGCGGAGCGAAGTCCCAGCCGAAGCGGATGGCGGTGATCAGGCCGATGCCGTTGCGCAATTGGCGTTCGATGGGTTCATCGGAACCGAATCCGCCGGCGGACTTGGACAGGCTCAACGGCTCCGCGAGCCACGCCAGCGGGGCCGGCGCGCGAAGCGACTCGCAAACCGTGGGAGTGCGCTTGCCAAGCATCGGCGTGCAGCCGGGCATGACGTCGTCAAACGTCATCTCCGGCGTCGCCGGTTCGACGACTTCAAGCACGGCCGGCGACCAACGGTTCATGCGAGGCTGGATGTCGGGCGGCGGTTCCGCGTCTAACGCCGGCGCGGCGGGAGCGGTATAGGCGGAACCCTGACGGCTGGCGATGATCGGCGGCAAGCGCTCGGGTGGCGGCGCGTGCATGGGCGCCCACACGCCCCGAGCAAGCCCCAGGTTCGACGCCGGCTGTGCGAGAGCGTCCGCTGTTGAAGCGCAAGCAAGCGCAACGGCCGCCAAGCAAGCTTGTGCGGCGAAGCGGATCGTGCAGTTGCGCGCGGCCAGTCCCATGGAAAACGCTCAGCCTTCCAATACTGCCAGGGTTTCCGATTGATAGTTTCGGCGGATGGCATCTTCCGTCAGTCCCATGCCCCGCAGCGCGAACCATGCCGCCTGCCGGATGAGTTGCTCTCGCGGCATGCCGTAATCAATCACGGCCTTGGTCGGCAGTTGATAAAGCATCAACGCCACGGCTAGATGGTGGACGAACCAGGCGCTGAGTTTCTCTGTGACCGGTCCTGCGACGGCATCGCCCGCCTCGATGGCCGCTTGGAGCGATTCTTCGACCTTCGGGAACCAGCCCGCCGTGACGCGCTGCAAGAGCAAGGTGGCGAATTCGCCGTCTTCCATCAGGCTGCGCAGTACCAATCGCACCTGGATGGCGTCATCGTCATTCGCCGGCGAAAGCTTATCGGCCAGTTTCGAGACCAGCAGATGAACCATCACGACCAAGGTCGCGGTGGAAGGTTCGAGCGCTTTCAGGCGTTCGATCTTTCCTGATTCGCGCTCGCCGCAACAGGCGTGCTGCATGGCGGAGTAAAGCGCTTCCTTGTTGGGAAAGTGCTTGAACAGCAGCGCTTCGGAGACGTTAGCGGCGAGCGCAAGCTCTCGCGTCGTCGTACCGTGAAACCCCTTTTCGGCAAACACGCGCCGGACCGCCTGGATAATCGCGGCGCGCCTTTCCTCGCTGGATAGCTTCAGCGTTGCTTTCATAGACGCTCCCTGGGCTCATCGAAAGGGCGTGAGTGTATGCTCACTTACTATCGACCGCCAGGGCAGTTTCTACTTAACGAATCCGTAACCTGACCGTCACTCGTCGCAAACTGGGGATTCGACGTGGAGGGCGGGCAAGATAGGCGAAATGAATGCCTTGGGTTTGACGGCCAGCACGTCGCACGCGAGCGAATCGACGACCTGTTCGGCCGTATTGCCGATCAGCAGCCCGGGCAAACCGCTGCGTCCTACGGTGCTCAACACCGTCAGATCGGCGTTGAGTTGCGCGGCGGCTTCCACGATTGCCTTGGCCGGTTGACCGTGAACCACGTGTAGTTGCGGCGGCGTCTCGCCACAATGCAGTGCGGCGAATTCCTGCAATTGTTGCTGTACCTCTTGGTCGATCTGCGTCGACGAGACTCCTTCCAGGTAGCCTTGCGCTTGGGCCGATTTCAGCAGGCCCGCAGTCTGAACCGCGTGCAACAGGTGCAGTTCGGCGCCCAGGCGCGAAGCGAGCCCCGCGGCTGTCTTTAATGCTTCACCGCTGGCTTCGGAAAAGTCGGTCGTCGCCAGGATCGACTTCAACGGCGTCACGCGCTCGGCTTTGACCACCCAGACCGGCGCCGGGCAATTGCGCAACAATCGCTGCGCCGTACTGCCAAGCATCAACCGCTTCAGCCCCGTCACTCCGCGAGTTCCGACGAACACCAGCTCGTACTCATGTTCCTGCACGGCGTGGATCAACTGGATGTACGTCGCGCCGATCCGCGTTTCGTGCCGCAGCGTGACCGAACCGTCTTGCAGCGGACGCAGCAACTCGTCGAGTCGGGTTTCTGATTCCTCGCAAAGCGCCTGCTCGTACTTGTGAATGTCGCCGGCCACCAGTTCCCAGCGAGCTTCGCGCCGCATGACGGCCATCGCCTCGCGAACGTCGTGCAGAACATGGCAGACGGTAATCTCGGCGCCAAAGCTGCGGGCGACGGAAACGGCCCGGTGCAGGGCCGCTTCGGCCGGGGGCGAAAAGTCTGCAGCGACGAGAAGCTTGCGGAGTTCCAACGAGTTTTCTGGCATGGCGGGTATTTGCAAAAGACGAAGGCGCCGACAATAAAAGCGGTTCGAGTAGCCAGGCGGACAATTCGCGCACGCATTCAGTCCGCGGGGGCGGCCGCTGAACCGGCGCGAAAGCACCCTGCCGGCCGCCACGGCGAGCATCCGGATCGGCGGAAGCAGTGAGCAAGGTCAGCCAAGGCGGACGCGCGACCCAGCTCATTCTAAAGGACGTGCAGAACGTTGCAACTCAGAGCCGCAGCCAGGCAGGGCTTTTCATTTTTTCATGATGGGTAAGAACTTGGTGATAGAGGCGGGTGGATCGGGGCTGAGCCTAGGCGAAGCCCCAGAATGAGTTCGGTCTGGGTCACGCTGCGCTTTGCCCCAGGCGCCCCCAACCCATTTTGAAAACAGGAAAAGCCCTGCGCAGCCAGGCGCCCGGGCTATCGGCGTCCGGTCCGTTTCTTGGGGCGTCGCGAGTGGTGCGAGCGGGCTTTGCCCGGAAGCTGTGCCGCGGGCGCGCTGTTTCGCTCAGGCGCCCCGCGCCCTTGCCGCAGATCGCGAGACGATGGTGCGTTTAGGTGCAACAATTCGGGGTGATATGCGCTTATTTCGCAAAGTAGCGGCAATTTCGCCGCTCGGCATTCGCTTTGCTCCCATTGCTTTCGGAGGGATTCAGAAAGTCTCAGCGAGAGTTTGGCGGTGCAAGCCGAACGCCGAACTTGCGAGCCCCTGACGACGTTCGCAAGCCAGGAGACCGTGGGCAGGGCGGCATCGCACAAGCCGTCGTCGCCGGAAGAAGGGAGTACGGTCATGTTTCTTGAAATTGAACGAGCGGAAGAGCACCTGTTAACTGAGTTGGTCGCGGCCGAAATCCGGAAACTCGAAACCGATCGCCCGGAAAAGGAAGCCGTCCCCGAGGGCGTTTCTTATGACCGGGAAGAGCGGCTCGAGATCCTCGAACGGCTGCTGCGACGTTTGCACGAGTCGGAATTCGACGTGACGTGCTGACGAGATTGGGCGCGCCCGACAAGTCCGGCGCAAGAGCGTCGGCGTCTACGCCGGTTGCTTGCCCGGCCGGCGCCGAAATGTTGCCAGAGTCGAAAGGAGAGAGCCATGGCCGTCAAATTGTCTGCAGAGTTATTAGGAGAAGCGTTCGAACGGGCGCGTGCCGACTGGCGTCGTCGTCGCGCGGACGAGACTTTTGAAGTAGCGCCCGCCCGCCCGATGGCGGCCGCGTTTACAATTGCGATCAGCCGCGAACGCGGCGCCGGCGGTTCTGAAATTGCGCGCGAGATCGGCAAGCAATTGGGTTGGGCCGTCTACGATCGCGAGTTGCTGGAGCGCATCGCCGAGGAGGCGGGATTGAGGACCGAGTTGCTGCGAAGCATCGACGAGAAACGCTCGCACTGGCTGGTGGAGTTGTTAGAGACGTTCGGCGGCGCCTCCGCCATGAGCGGGTGCGCGTATGTGCGGCATGTCGCGGAGACCATGCTGGCGCTGGCGCTGCGAGGCGAGTGCGTAATCGTCGGCCGCGGCGGCACGGCAATTCTACCCCCTGAGACGACATTGCGAATCAGGGTGGTCGCGCCGGTTGGAGATCGCGTCAAACGGGTGGCGCGTGAGCAGGGAATCTCCGAAGCTAAGGCCGCACACGACATCCATCAGACCGATGCCGATCGCGCCGCTTTTGTCAAAGGCTACTTCCACGAGGAACTCACCGACGAGCATCACTACGATCTGACGATCAACACGTCGAGAATTGCGGTCGAAGAAGCCGCAGGGATCGTGATCGACGCTCTTCGTCGCCGCCAAGCAGCCAACCGCGCCGCCAGCAACCGCGAGCAGCCGGAGGCAACCGGCTCGGCCGCACGGTAGAGCCAGGCAACTGCAGAGCCAGGCGACTGCCTCTACCAGACGGTAGAGCCGCGCGACACGATACGCCCAGTGGCGGGCATTCTAAGCGCGAAGGCTGGGTTGGTGGCTGCATCGCACGTTCGACGGGGCACCGGCGACGGGGCTCCGGACAGCCGACGGAGCCCCCCGGCCTTGACGTCATTCTTGAGTCGGACTCGGGCCGCCGGGAGCGCAGAGCCGATTGCTCGGAAAACGGGGAGGCGGCAACTCGCGCCGGGTGAGTTCGTCGTACTCGTTCGATTCCGCCCGCAAACGGGCATCGTAATCCAGGAACCCGATCAGGGCGCAGAGATCGGATTCCGAGAGGGCTTCCACTTGGGCGGGTTCCAGTTCCAGGGACCTCAGCCCGGAAGTCGTCTTACTTTCTTCCATGACCATTCTCCTCGCGATTTCTCGCCTCAAACGGCATTGACCCGCCCTGGGACGTGCGTTGCGAGGTGATTTTACAGCCCGCGCGAGGCCAATGCTAGCACCCTGCCTGTCGCAAGTGAGATTTGCGCAATTTCGCCAGGAAAAAAACGTCGCAGCTCCTATAACCATAAAAAGTTAGAACTCTGTTTTGAAAATTGTTACACTGGGGGGCGAGTATCTGTTCACACGCTGTTTGACGGGCCCGAAAAGCAAGGAACCCCGATGTCTGAGGCTTGGTACTGCAAAGCCTTTGGCCAAGAGCTCGGCCCGATGTCCTTTGCCGATCTGCTCGAACTGGTCGAGCGCTCCGACGTGCTGCCCACCGATGAAGTGAAATGCGGGGACCACGGCGCGTGGGGCGCCGCAAGCCAGGAGCCGAGATTATTCCCTCAGCCCGCTCACGCCCAAGTTCGAGCGCCTGCCGCGGAAGGCCTTGCTGGACCCGAAGCTCTGCTCGCCCCCGCATCGTCCGCTGAGCCCTGCACCGGTCCAAGTGCCGCCGTTACCGCCGCTGCACCCGACGCCAACCTTCCGGAAGCCATCGAGGAGCAACGCGCACCGCAGGAGCACGCGGGGGCGTCCGAGGCCAGCACTCCCGCAATGCCCTCGACCGGGCCGCTCAATCGCAAGCGGATCCTTGTCTGCGCAGCGGGATTGGCGATCTGTGGAGTTTCGGCGGGCGCGGCCGCCCGGATTCTGCTTGGCGCCGGCGGCGCCGAGCCCCGTGCGGCTGTTTCTGGCGGCAACGCCGTCGAACAGCAGAGAATCGCCCTGCTGAAACAGCAGATCGACGATCTCATGCGGCAACGGGCGGAACTGGCGTCTCGTGCGGGCTCCGGCACGCCGGACCAACCCTCCACCACGTCGCCGGAACCGGCCGGGCCATCCGGCTCCGAGTCGCGATCCAAGTCAGCAGCATCGTCCCCAGCCGGCGCTTCCTCCGGCGGTCCGGCGCCGGCAGACGCCGTCCCGCCCGCGCCGGAAAAGACGCCTCCCGAACAGCAGCCTCCCGCGGCTGACTCGCCCAAGGCGCCTGCGTCGGTCCAGCAACAAGACGAAGCAGACGCCAAGGATCCGGCCACGATGTCCGCCGGCGGCCAATCCAGCAAGCGAGCGGCCAGTAACCACGCGACCCGTAGCCAGTCTGCCAATGCCCCGCCGGCAGCTAACCCGGCCGGCGGCGCCGTCGCTTCCGCGGTCAGCGCCAAGGCTGCGCAAAGCGGCGGCTCCCTTTCGCTGCTAGGGCAGGCTCAAAAGCGACGCCGGCAGCGGTTCGAGTTGCTGCGTGAAATATATGAACAGCGGGCGGGACTGCTGGTTGAATACGCCAAACTCCAAGCTCAGGTCGAAAGCCTGGAATCCGCGATCGCCGCAACGGAAACCGCCTATGCGGAGGTCAATGCCGCCGGCGCCGCCGTGTTGGCGCAAATCGGCCTTGCAGGCAATGCCACCCTGATTCAAAGCTTGATGCGGCAGTATGCGGCCCTGGACGGCGAGGCTTCTCAGTTAAAAATCCAGCGCCAGCAGCAGGCGGCCGAACAAGCCGAATTGATGGCCAAGGCCAAAAAAGTCGACGAGCAGGCGGCGGAACTCCGCAGTACGTGGTTGGCGGTGGTGGATCCATTCGGCCAGCTTGACCACGGCGACGAAGATTCGGCGTTGGCCTCATTTACCGAGTGGACTGTATTGGAACCTGAGCGCCCCGGCCCCTGGTTGGCGAGGGGGTTTGCGTACTGGCAACTGGGACAATTCGACAACGCGCTGGC
>DASZUP010000724.1:0-7333 GCA_035547635.1 Pirellulales bacterium | reverse complement strand
ACTAATCTTGGCGCGGCCCAGTTGTGGGACGAAGACGAGCCGATCTTTGCCGGCGCCGCCAGGGAGATGTTTGACCGCGGCGACTGGGTCGTGCCGTATTTCAACGGCGTCGTCTTGCCCGACAAGCCGGCGCTGATGTACTGGGTAATGATGGCCGGTTATGGCGTGTTTGGGCCGACCGAGTTCGCCGCCCGTTGCGGTTCCGCCGTCTTCGGCGTGGCGAGCGTATTGCTGACCTGGTTTCTGGCGCGGCGATTGTTTTCTGCACGAGTCGGCTTCTGGGCCGGGCTGGCGCTGGCTACCAGCCTGAGTTTCGACGGGGTGGCGCGCGCCGCTACGCCCGATTCGTTGCTGGTCTTCTTTTCAATGTTGGCCTTATATGCTTTCGTCCGCGGCTCTTCGCCGCGAGTTTCTGACGGCCCGGCGGGCGGCGCGATCGCTACGGCGCCGCTTTCCGTCTCGCCAGGCTGGCTGGCCTATATAGCCATGTACGCCGCCATGGGCGTTGCAGCGCTGGCCAAAGGGCCGATCGGCATCGCCTTGCCGACCGCCGCGATCGGGCTCTATCTGCTAATCGCCCGCTTGCCGGTCGGCGCTTGCACCGCAGCCAGCGACCGGCGGACATGGCTGGCTCGTTGTGGCGGCTTGCTGCGAGCGGCGGCAAGGACGTTTGCGCCTCGTCACTTTTGCGCCACGGCCTGGAGCATGCGCCCGCTGACGGGAGCGGCCGTGATCACGGCCGTCGCAGGTCCGTGGTACGCCTGGGTCGGCTGGCGCACCGATGGGGCGTGGCTGCAGGGGTTCTTTGGCGTGCATAATTTCGGCCGCTTTCTCAACGCGATGGAGCACCATCGCGGGCCGTTCTTCTATTACCTGGTCGCCGTCTTGATCGGCTTTTTTCCCTGGTCGGTCTTTTTGTGGCCTTCGCTCCGGCAACTGATGCAGAAGGTTCGTTCGCGACATCGCTGGGCGCCCAGTTATCTGCTGCTGGCGTGCTGGATCGGGGTTTACCTGTTCTTCTTTTCGCTGGCGAAGACGAAACTGCCCAACTATATTCTGCCGATCTACCCGGCCTTGGCGCTGCTCGCCGGCGCGTGGATTGATTTCTGGGTGCGCCGGCCGGGATTGATACTTCGCCGCGATTTGCGCGGGGCCTGGCTTACGCTGACGCTGGTTGGTCTCGGGATCAGCGTCGCGTTGCCGGTCGCCGCCGGCTACTTTCTCGGCGGCGATCTGGCGCTGGGCCTGACGGGCTTGCCGTTGTTGATAGGCGGTCTGGCAGTTTGGAGATTGGCGGAGCGCGGTCCGCCGCGGATGGCGGCCTTCGCGCTGGTTGCGACTGCCGTCGTGTTCTGCATCACCTTGTTCGGCTGGGGCGCCGTGCGCGTCGATCGGCGGCAAAACAGCGCCGAATTCGCCGCGGCGATTCGCCGCCACGCTCGAGGCGCTGCGCCGCAAATTCGCTGTTTCGGCTACTACCGTCCCAGCCTGGTCTTCTATTCCCGACAGCCGGTGCGACAGTTTACGACGCCGGAACAAGTCGGCGAGTTCTTTCGCGAACAGCCCCAAGACGCCTTTGTGTTCGCCAGCGAAAAGCGCTACCGGCAACTGGCGGCCGTATTGCCGGCGGACGTGAAAGTGCTCGAGCGGCGGACCTGGTTCTTGCGCAACAGCCAGATCCTCCTGCTAGGCCGCGAGAACGATCTGGCCGCTCTGCCAGCTACGACGAAATAAATCATTCCCGCGGCTGCGATGAAAAAGGGGACATTCTACTTTTTCGGGCGCCTAAGCACGCCCTTAGCCCGCTTAATGAAAAAGTAGAATGTCCCCTTTTTCGGGCGGCTTCTATCACGTTCTCCTGTGAAGCATGTTTAAAAACCTGAAAGCGGACCGACTCGATCCGATCGAGATGGAGCATCCGAAGTTCGGTCAGTTCGCGCAACAAGCGGGCTGGGTCCGCGCCGCCGAGGTCGAAAGCTGTCTGGCCGAACAGCGCGACCGCGGGGGATTGCTTGGCGAACGGCTGGTCGGGTGCGGGCTGCTGAATTCCGATCAGGTCACGGAGATTCTTGGGCGCCAGGCCGAGTGGGTCGCACGATCGTGGCAAGCCGAATTGGCGCCGCTGCGGTTCCCTTACCCGGCATGCTTGTCGTTGTGCCTGCCGGCTTACAATGAGCAGGACAATATCGTCTCCACGTTGCGCGGCGCGCGGGCGATGCTGCCGCATTTCGTCGAAGAGTTCGAGATTGTGGTCGTCGACGACGGGTCTTCCGACGAGACGGCGACGCGCGTAGAGCAGGAGGCGCGCCGCGACGCACGCGTCCGACTGGTGCGCCATGAACGGAATCGCGGCTACGGCGCGGCTGTTTCGTCAGGCTTACGCGCAGCGGCCGGCGACCTGGCGATGTTTGCCGACAGCGACGGTCAGTTCAACTTTCTCGATGTCGCCCGGCTGCTGGTTTCGCTGCGCGGCGCCGATTTCGTGATCGGTTACCGGCATTGCCGCGCCGAAGGCGCTCGCCGACGCTTGAACGCCTGGCTTTGGGGCCGGGCCGTTCGAGTGCTGCTCGGCGTCGAAGTTCGCGACCTGGACTGCGCCTTCAAATTGTTTCGCCGTGAGATGCTGGATCGGCTGGAACTGACTTCCGCAGGCGCGTGCATCAACGCCGAGATCATGACGCAGTGCATTTGGGGCGGGCTGCAGTTCTGTGAGATCCCGGTAGCCCATTACCCTCGGCAGGCAGGCGCAGCCACCGGCGCCCGCTTGCGCGTCATTTGCCGCGCGCTGGGCGAATTGCCCTCGCTGCGAAAATACCGGCGGCCGTTGGGGCCCGCCGCAGCGCCGGCTTTGCCGCGCGCCGCGTGAAGGGGCCTCTCGATCAGCCTTGGGTGTACTCTTTCAAGAAGCCCTTGAACAGAATCAGGTGTTCTTCTTCGGCCTTGAGCAGTTGGATGGCGAGGTCTTGCGTGACGTAGTCTTCGCCGTCAGTCGCCTTGATGATCTTCTTGTATTGGGCGCAGGCGGCTTCTTCCGCCTCGATCACCGCTCTGATCACGCCGACCACGTCGGTGGTGTTCTCGGTCGGCTGCGTCTGGTTGCCGAGTTTGACGCCCAGCGATCCGGGCGCTAGCCCGCCGATCTGCTTGATCCGCTGTCCGAGTTGCGTGGCATGGTTCAGTTCTTCAGCGACGTCGGCCGCCAGCGACTTCTTGATCTCTTCGGCGCGAACGCCGTCGAGGTTGGTGCTGTTGGCCAGGTAGTTCATGACCGTCTCCAGTTCCATGGAGTAAGCGGTCTTGAGCAGCTCAATCACTTCGGCGTTGCTCGCCATGAATCAACTCCTTTTTTTCAATTCGATCAGGACTTCGTCCGCCTGCACGCGGATTCCTGCGGGCAGGCCGTCGTCGGTAAGTTTTTCGACCGGGCCTACCAGAGAGGCCAGATCAGCATCAGGGCTCTTAGCCGCCAGATCTTTCGTCGCCCGCAATGCGTTAACCAGGATCATGTCTCGCTTGTACTGCCGAGCTTGCTCCTGATCTTCCAGCTTCAAGGCAGACGCCTGGTCGCGGTCGAGCATCTCGGCCAGCACGCCCACGGCCTTCTCGTCGCCCTGGCGGGCGAGCATGGTTGCGGCGTTATACCGCACATCGGGATAGCTGTCGACCAGCATCGCTTCGAGCCGTTCACGGGCCGCCGGCGTGCCCGCGGCGCCGAGCGCAAAAGCCGCCGTCGAACGCATCAACGGCTGCTCGTCTCGCGAGGCCTTGAGAATCGTCGGCATCAACTGCTTGTGACCGGACCAGTCCTTCTTCGGCGCGTTGGAAAGATAGACGACCAGCGCCTTCATCGCCGAAAACCGCACCGCCGCTTCTGACTCGTCACGCTCGGTCGAAGCCGCCTTTACCAACACGTCAATCACGTCGGGCACGCGGAACTCGCCCAGGGCGTTGCAGAGGTAGACTCGCAACTGAATTTCGTGCTCGTTCGTGCCGCCCGTTTCCAACTCGGTTTCCAACGCGGAAACCAGTTCGCGAGCCAACGCCGGGTCTGCTTTGAGATGATCGTTACGGGGATTGCGCAGCACGTCGGCCAGATCGTGGGCCGCTTGCCAGCGGCCCGCATTGTTGCGTTTGATCGCCGCCACGTAGGCCGCGGGATTGCTCTCACGCTCGGCGAGCCATTTGATGCCCGCTCCCAGCGCGAACATCACAATCACGATCAAGGCGGGAATGACGAACAGTTGCACGATAAAGCCGGCGTTGGGCGGCTCGACCGGGGGCAGCCGATCATCCGGAGAAACGGTGTTGGGCGCGTCGGCTGGCGACATGATGATTGGGGGGAATGGGGCGAAACGGTCAAATAGTCGACTACATGAAGTTTACCATTCGCCCGCCAAAACACTAGGTCGCCGCACTTTATGTCTCGGGCCCTGAAGGCGCAAGGCGTTAAATCGCAAAAAGTTGTGGTCGTGGCGTCGGCGAGTGCGCGGCGCAATCGCGCATCGACTCGACCGCAGCGCCTGCGTTAAATCAAGCCGGCGATTGGCTCGCCAAAGTAGATGGGATGAGGCCGGTCGACGTCGTCGTGCCAGACGGCGGTGTCCGGAATGCCCAGGGCTCGATAGATGGTGGCCGCCATATTCTCCGGCCGTTGGGGATGCGAGGCCGGAAAAGCGCCTAACTTGTCCGACGAGCCGACGACCGTGCCGCCTGGCACGCCGCCGCCGGCAAAGAGCACGCTCTGCACGGCGCCCCAGTGGTCGCGGCCCGGCTGTTTGTAGACCCGAGAAAGATGTGAGATTTTCGGCGTGCGACCGAACTCGCCCGCCATCACGATCAGCGTGCTGTCCAGCAGGCCGCTTTCCGACAGGTCTTCGAGCAGGGCGGAAAGCGCTTTGTCGGTCGGAGGCAGCAATTTGTTTTTGAGGTGCGGGAACGCCTCGCCGTGCGTGTCCCAAGTTTCGTTGTTGCCCAGGTTGACCTGCACCAGGTTGACGCCCGTTTCGACCAGCCGCCGAGCCATCAACAGCGACCAGCCGAAGCTGTTGCGGCCATACCGATCTTGCGTCTTGGCGTCGGCCTGAGTGACGTCGAACGCCCAACGCACTTTTTCATCGGCCAGCAGCGAAACGGCCGCCTGCCGCAAGCGATCGAAGCTTTCCGTCTGCGCCGACTGTTCCAGATACTGCCGCTGGCGGTCGATCTCGCCGAGCAGTCCGAGCCGGCCGCCGAACCGGCCCCTGTTCATGCCTTGCGGCAAACTCAAATTGGGCGCCTCGAACACGCGGCCGTCCGGAATGCCGCGCGTTTGGTGATCGAAGCTGTATTCGGGAAAGGCGCCGTAGGCCCGGGCGTGGAACGGAGAGGCATCGATGAACCAGGGGTCGCGCCGCGAGCCCATCTGTCCGGCGAACTGCCCGGGTATCACTCGGCCGCTGTTGTGGACCAGACGTTCGGGCAATACGACCGCGGGCGGCAGGTTGTTACTGCGCGACTTCGTGACGTCCCCCGCAATGGCCGCCATCGACGGCCAGTCGGTGACCTGCGGTTTGCCGGCGTTGAAGGCCGGCGGCAATTCGCTGCGGCCGGTCAGCATGATGCAGTGCCCGGCTGAATGTTCGTTGCTGCGGTGCGTCAGCGAACGGCACAGCGCCCAAAGATGGCTGCGCTGGGCTAGCAGGGGCAAATGCTCGCAGATCTGCAGGCCCGGCGTGCGGGTGGAAATCGGCTTGAACTCGCCGCGAATGTTATCGGGAGCATCGGGCTTAAGGTCAAAGCTTTCATGCTGTGCAAGGCCCCCCGACAAAAAGATAAAGATGCAAGCCTTGGCGGGCGGGCGGCTGCCCGGAACCGAACCATCCAAGGCAGAGGCGGTTCGCAGCGCGGCCAGATGATTGCCGCCGAGGCCCAGCAAGCCCACGGCGCCGGCTTGGATCGCCGTGCGGCGGGAAAAGCGGGGGTGTTGCGGCAGCGTGGCGTTGTTTTCCAGCATGTCGGTTTTCCTGGTCGCCGGCGCTCGGCGGTGACACGGGGCGATCCGTCTCATCGGTTTCGATCTGGTCGCCCCCGGCCGCCTGCGGGTAGAACACCAGATCGGTTCCTATCGTAACTCAACTTGCCCGGCGGTCTCAAGAAAAGCGGGATGTAGTAAGAGATCTTTGCGGTATCTCACATGCGATTCGTCGGCTCACCTTCGCTTGCGGCACGGTTGGCCGGACTTCCGTTAAATGGCGCCATTGCCGCCTTGGTGCGGATCGAGCGAGGCGGCGGAGCGGGAGATCGTCGGCGAATTGCTATCCTCATTATTTGATTGATGCCCAGGAGTGCCCCATGCCCAAGTCACGGCGAACTCAAGTCAACACAGTTCCATCCACGAGCGGACACAACATTCTGCTTCTCAGTTGCATGGATCTGAGGCTGCTGGATGAGATCGTCGACTACATGGACGGCCGAAACCTGACCAATCGCTATGACCACGTGATTCTGGCCGGCGCTGCGTTGGGAGTGGTTCATGCCGCCCACGGTCACTGGGCGAAAACATTTTGGGACCATTTGGCGCTCGCGCGTGAATTGCACGAAGTCTCCGAAGTTCACATCCTCGAGCACCGCGAGTGTGGGGCTTATCGAAAACTGTTGGGGCTGGACTTTGCAAACGACCCCGAAGCGGAACGGCGGAAACATGCGGAAGCGGCTCACGCCCTTGAAACGCTGATCGGACTGCAGCATCCCGACTTGACAGTGCGAGGCTTTCTGATGGAACTTGACGGGCAAGTTTCGCCCTTGTGAGACGCGTCGAGCGGGGGGGCGCCCGAGTGTGGTTTTTGCTTGTATTTGGCCCGCGCCTGCATAATACTGCCAAGTGCTGCGGGGGGAATGCGGGCGTCTCTGTCAGGTCTTGTACTCAAACGCATGGCTGAGTCCGGCGAGCATGACAGTCCGAACGTCGGGCGCGATCGGCCCTGGCGACGGCTCCATCTCTCCACCACGTTCGCGCTGATCGTTGCTGCGGCGCTGCTGCTTGTCTTGAACCTGTCCGGTTTCGGCGGCGTGGACCCGCTGGAACGCCGCGTCATGCGGTATGGCTGGCCCGCCAGTTGCTTTTCGCGGACCGGCGAAGCCCCGCTCATCTCATTACCGCCGGGCGAGGCCTGGCCTCGTTCGAGTCTCTCCGGCGGAGCGTTGTTGTTTGATCTGCTGTTCGCCGCGGCCTTGCTCGCCTTGGCTTTCGTTGCGGCTGAGCGGCGCCGGCGCTGGCGGCACATGCTGCAGTATAGCTTGAGCGAGTTGCTCTTGTTCACGCTCGCGCTCAGCGGAGCGTGCGGCTGGGCTTTCC
>DASZUP010000723.1:0-4620 GCA_035547635.1 Pirellulales bacterium | reverse complement strand
GCCGCGGCTACGGCATCGCCCGCCAGGGAGGCGGCCGGCGAGAGCGCTCCGCTGCCGTCCAGCATGGCGCCGAGCGCGGCCATGCCCAATCCGCTGGCCGTGCTGGTGAGAAACTCGCGCCGCGTTTGCGCGAGGCGCTGTTCTAAGGGCGTCATCTTGCATCACTCCCGCGTTATGAACTCGTCCAGGTTGATCAGCACCCGACTGGTTGCGATCCAGGCTGCGTTGTCGTAAGGGGCGGCGCCAGGCGCGGCGTCGGCGCCGATGATCTGCCTGGCCTCTTGCGGCCGGCTGCGATACCAGTCGCGCGCGGCCGCCAGCAGCTCGGCCAGTTCGGTCAGTTCGATTTCGCGCGGCGGTCGGGCCACGCAGATGCGGAAGCCAGCGGTCAATCGACTTTGATCGTCGGTTGCGGCAGAGGCAAGCAACCGCCGGGCCAGCCCCCTAGCCGCCTCAGAGAACGTCTCGTTGTTCAACGTCGTCAGCGCCTGCAGCGGCGTGTTCGAGGCACGCCGCTCGACGCAAGTCAGATTCGCGTCGGGACAATCGAACGTGGTCAGATTGGGATGCGGCGCCGTCCGCTTGAAGAACGTGTACATGCCGCGGCGGTAGCGCTCGGCGCCCTCCGACGGCTTCCATTTGAAGTTGCCGGCGTAGCTCAATTCGGCGATGCCCGGCGGCAGCGGCGGAAACACGCTGGGCCCGCCAATCTTTCGCGAGAGCAGCCCGGCGGCGTCGAGGCTGATGTCGCGCACAATCTCTCCTTCGGCCCGCAACCGGTTCTGCCGCGCCAGCCAGAGGTTTTGTGGATCGGTTTCGAACAGCTCGGACCTGTGCCTGGACGCCTGGCGATAAGTCGCCGACATCACGATCCGCTTGATCAGCGATTTCCGCGACCAGGCTGCGCCGGGCGGAAAACGCGAGGCCGCCGTTTCTGCGTTCGGCGACGCCGTCTGTCCGCTCGTGGCGCCACGGCCGATGAACTCCGCGGCCAACCAGTCGAGCAATTCGGGGTGCGTCGGCGCTTCGCCGCGAACGCCGAAATCGCTCGGCGTGCGGACGATGCCGGCGCCGAACAGCAGCCGCCAGACATGATTGACCGTTACGCGCGGAGTGAGCGGGTTATCGGGCGCCACCAGCCAACGCGCCAGGTCAAGCCGGTCGGCGACGCCGCCTGCTTGACGCGGCCGCATGGGAGGCAGGGTGGCAAGACCGCCGGGCGTGACTTCCAAATCCAGCAACGGCTCCAGGAATTCGCCCCGCTTGAGCACGTGGGTCTTGCGCGGGTCTTCCTTTCGTTGCGTAATCACGCGCACCGTCAGTTCGGGCTTCGGCGGCGCCTTTTTCTTAAGCGTTTCCAGCTTTGCCAGCAGCTCTTTCGTAGTGGGCGCCTGGCTGCTGACATAGTCGAGCAGTTGCTGACGCTGTGCGTCGTTACGCTTGTCCTTCGTCACGGCCAACGCCTTGACGACCGGCTCCGGCAACGTGGCGCCCGGTTCAACGCCGGTTTGCATTGAGAGCTTGAATCGCCCGATCGTATGTTGCGAGCCGTATTGCTGGCTGAGGCGAATCCGCACGAACTGCGGCCCCGCTTCGGCGAGCGGCTCCTTCAAAGTAAACACGGCCCAGTGGGGCTTGCCGAACTGCGGAGCGATCGCCCAACCGCTTTGCAGCTCGCCATCGATGACGTGCTTTGCCAGCCACGGCTGGTCGCCTTGTTCAAAGTCGGCCTTGGCGCCGGCGAACTCCAGTTTGCGAGCCTCGGTGAAATCGGCATTCGGCGAAATCTCGGCGGTCATTTCCGACAGCACGAAATTGCCGTGCGCGACGCGTCCCGGCCCCTTGGCCGGCAGCGAGTCATCCGCCAGCACGTCAAGCCGGATGGCGCCGATGCCCGCCGCCGAGGTTTTGCCCGTGATTGTGTAGATTGCCCGTTCGGGGTTGGTTCCCGAGGCCAGCAGCGAACCATCCGCCTGCGGCGCAAACGTCACTCCGCCGTCGCTCGTGACTTGTACGTCTTCCAGCGGGTGCAGTTTCAAAGGATTGGCGGCGGACTGCGCCAGCCGGGCCTGCGTTTCTTCTTCCCAGGCCGCCAGCGCCGGACCGAGCTTTGCCTGTTCGGCCTTCAATGCCGCGGCGGCCTCGGCCACTGCCGCGTCGTGGGCTGCTTTCGCCGGAGCGTAGGCCGCCACTTCTTCGGGAGACTTGGGGACGACGGTCGTCTGCTCGTCTCCGTTGTTGAACACGGCAAACAGTTGATAGTACTCGCGCTGGCTGATGGCATCGTACTTGTGCGAATGGCAGCGTGCGCAACCTACCGTCAAACCCAGCCACACCGCTCCGGTAGTCTCGGTGCGATCAAAACACGCCTCGACGCGAAATTGTTCTTTATCCGTCCCGCCCTCGGTATTGGTCAGCGTCTGCCGATGGAAGGCCGTGGCCAGCCGATCGAACGCAGTGGCGTCGGGGAGCAGATCGCCGGCGAGCTGCTCGATCGTGAACTGATCGAACGGCATGTCGGCGTTGATAGCGTCGATGACCCAGTCTCGCCAGCGGTAGGCGTCGGGGCGCGGATTATCCTTTTCATAGCCGTCGGAATCGGCGTAGCGAGCCATGTCGAGCCAGTGACGTCCCCAGCGCTCGCCAAAGTGGGGCGAGTTGAGCAAGCGGTCGACCAGCGTCTCGTAAGCATTCGGGCTCCGGTCGTTGACGAAGGCATCGACTTCCTCGACGGTCGGCAACAGCCCTAGCAGGTCGAGCGTCAGCCGGCGGATGAGCGTATAGCGGTCCGCCTCGGGCGAAGGCGTCATTCCGCGCTTTTCGAGCTCGGCCAGAACGAACTGGTCGATCGGGTTGACGGGCCAATCGGCGCGTTTGACTGCCGGTGGCGCCTGCGGCCGCAGCGGCTGATAAGCCCAGTGCACCGGCCGGTCGTCCGCGGCCGTTTCCGCTTCCGGCCAAATGCAGCCCTGGTCGATCCAGGCCCGCAGCAGACCGACCGCTTCCGCGGAGAGCCGCTCTCCTTCAGGCGGCATGACGTTGTCGGGATCGATCGCCGCCACGTAGTGGATCAAACGGCTTTCTGCGCTATTGCCCAGCTCGATCACCCGGCCCAGGTCGCCCCCCTGTAGCGCCAAGCTGCGACGATCGAGCCGGAGGCCGGATTCCTGCTTTTCGGCGCCATGGCAAGACCAGCAATGTTTGGCCAGCAGCGGCCGGACGTGGCGTGCGAATTCGATCTTTTCCGTTGCGGCGGGCGGCAGTTCTTCCGCCGCAGCGCGAGCAGTCGCCGCGCCGCAGGCCAGCGCCGCCGCCAGGCATATCCATCTCATACAAAAGCTTCCCGAGTCAAGCAGGCCCGTTTGCCACGCGTTCAGCAAATCAGCGCGCATAAACTCGCTGGCTGACGCCGAGTTTCGATTTTAACCGATGCGGCATGGCATACCTCGCGCGGCTGCCTATTTCCGGCAATCTTTCTGAGATCTCAGGTGAGTCGCGGCAGCCTGGGCGATATTGCGACGACGGCCAGCGGATGCGCGCATTCGTCTGGCCACCGCGGCCGTTTTGGCAGGAATTATCGATCAACCCCGGCACGCCGACGCAACGCATTACACTGCACGATCGGTCGGACCTGCCCGGATCGCTCCTGGGCGAATTACGACCTGACGTGACGCACCCGGGTCGGCTCGATCCACTTTTCCCAGACGCGCCGCGGCGTGTCGCCGTCTTCATACGTCACGCCAAATTGGGGCATGGCTTCCGGTTTGGGCTTGAGACGCAAGCCGGCAAAACTGGTGAGCAACAGCTCAACCTGGTCATACGCGGTCAGAAACTCCGGGAAGCGCAGCACCTCGTGCGGCAGGTCCAGTTTGCGAACCGCCTCCAGGAACATCTCGCTCAGGTGCCGGTACTTGGTTTCCGTGATGTCAACGCTTCCCCACTCGTTGAATAAGCTGGCGTTCTCGCTGAGAGAGATCGCCAACTGCCGCGGATCTCGCAGCAGGATCAGCACCCGCAATTCAGACTTCTTGCCGGCCCAGCGTTCCAGGAATTCCGGCCTGCCGCAATCGAGGAAGTGGGGCTGCTTGAACACCGACCGATCGTATCGGTCGATGATCAGATCGCACGCTTCCAAATTCCGCCGCTTGAGCTGGTCCAGCGCCACGCGAGCAAAGCCTTCTTCCAGGCCTCTGTTTGTCTCGCGTTTGTAATCGCCGCCCGGATCGTGCCCCATCATTTTGCAGAAGGCCGCGAGCAGGGTCGTTCCGGACCGCGGCGTTCCCGTGATCAGCAACATGGTCTTTCCCCAATGCGGCTCACAGGGATTGCACGAACAGAAGATGAATTAGATTTGGCGTATACTTCCGTTGGGCCAAGTCTAAGGGTTGGATTTTGCCGCGCCAAGCTAGTTTCGGCGCGGGTGCAATCTCTGTGGTGCGCGTGATTGGCCGGGTTTAGTGGGCCTGCGAATTGGCGGAGGAGGTGGTGTTGGTGAAAAGGGCGCCTTTCCGCGAGAATGTGCGTTCTTCAAGTTCCACACACCTCTCGGAAAGGACGCCATGAGTTACTTTACTTGGCTCGTCGTGGTTGCGGCAAGGGTGGTCTTGGGAATCGAGGACG